>CAJPSG010000322.1 GCA_905373195.1 Kingella oralis | reverse complement strand
TTTTGCCACCTTGCGATGTGGTAACGGCAATACCGCCTTGGGCTTCTATTTCGGCGATTAACTCTTGGGTTTGTTTATTACGCAGCCAAAAAGCAGGTTGCTGTTTTTCATCCCCGCCGCTGGCTTTGTGTAAATCGTTCAGATTGTAAAGTTGATTATCAGTTTGACGAATGGTTACGTTTGAAATTTGAATTGCGTTCATGACGAACTCCTATGTGATTTAGTTTAAAGAATGCCCTAATTAAGGGGGCAGGTTTCAACTACCGCACATAGACGGCTGCCGCTATTTCCCCGAAAGGTATTTTATTCACGGCTATCAACCCGCCATTGCTAGGATTTTGTGTTCTGCAAATTTGCAGAACAGCAAAAATTCAACAAGTTAGATTGTATAGATACAAAAAAGCCGCGCTGACGGGGCGATTTGTACCGCTATGTGTTTAGTAGTGCGGCAATCATAGTTCAAGCAGTTTTATTTTGTCAAATATTTTTGAGTTTGCCATCTGCTGAATTTTCAGCTTATGGCAAAAATCAACGACTTACCAAAATATCGCCTAATTTTTAGGCAACAAAAAAGCCCCGTTAAAAAACAGGGCTTTCTTATGAAAGTGCTTGCTTAAATTGGTAGGTTAAGCTATAATTCTTTCCATCGGTTGAGCAAGAACCGATAGGTTAAACGCCTAACCTGCAATGTTGCTTTAAGGGCACTTACAGGAGAATTAAAAATGAAATGGCTCATTTTTATTCTTCTCTTGGTTTTATCGGCTAACGCCTATTAACCTTTGAGAAGCGGTGGGGCAGTAACGATGCCCTGCCGTTACTCAAAATCATAAAGGAAGCATCATGGCATTGTCAAGAAACGAAATTCAAAAGAAATCTGATGAAAAACGTGGCGTAAAAGTCAAAGCCTTCAAAATGAAGCTGGAAGACATCGCGCTGATAGAAGAAACCGCCGCCAAGCTGGGGATTAGCCAAGTGGATTTGGTTGTTCGCGCGGTGCGGGAATTGCAAGAGAAAATTTAAACTTTTGGGCGGCGCAATTTTGCGCTTCCCGAAAAAATCAACAACTTACCGTTTTCAGGCTGCCTGAAAGTGCAAAAAAATACCCCTGCAAGGTTGCAGCCTTGCGGGGGTTTTTCATTCAACTCTTGCGGAATTAAATAGAAAGGATTTACGTGAAAGATTATATAGAACTTTTCTTGAAAGGAGTAGAGAAAATGGAAAAACTGTCGGCTTGGCGGTTTATCGTCATCAGTTTGTTAATCGGCATGGCATTGGTTTTATGGCGGCTGCCTGAAATTATTGCTTTGTTGAAGTAGCTGCCGTTTGGTGGCTTTTTTTGCGCCCATGTGGCGCGTTTTTTTTATGGAGTGAACTATGAGCTATAAATTAGGCAATACCAGCCAACAACGCCTTGTCGGCGTGCATCCGAACTTGGTTAAAGTGGTGCAACGCGCGATTGAACTTTCGCCAATGGACTTCGCTGTAAACGAGGGCTTGCGCACTTTGGAGCGCCAACGCCGCCTTGTGGCTTCTGGCGCATCGCAAACGTTGAACAGCAAGCATTTGAAGCAGGCAGATGGCTTTGGGCACGCGGTGGATTTGGTGCCGTGGGGCGATTTTGACGGCAACGGCACATCGGAAATGAGCTGGCATTGGGGGCATTTTTATCCCATCGCCGAAGCGATGCGAGCCGCCGCCAAAGAATTAGGCGTGCGCGTGCGCTGGGGCGGCTGCTGGCAATGTTTAAACGACACCACTAAACCCGCGCAGGAATTGGTGGCGGATTATGCGGCAACGCGGCGAGCGGCGGGGAAAAAGGCGTTTATGGATGGACCGCATTTTGAGCTGTGTTAGGAGAGCGCATGAATAAATATCTACTCTACGCAGGCATCATCGCCGCGCTTGTATTTGCTGAATGCCGCGCCTTGCAAATTTGGCGCGCCAAAGGCTACAACGAGGCGAAAAACCACTATGAGCGACAAGCCTTGGCAGCCGAAAACGCGCGGATAAACGCCGTGCGCCAAACCGAACAGCAAGCCGCGCAAACCTACGCAGCGAAATTGCAAACCATTGAACAGGAGAAACAAAATGCACAAAACGCTAATCTTGCTTTGCGCCGCGAGCTTGACCGCTTGCAGCAGCGTATCGCCGCCAAAACAAACCAAAGCGGAAGTGTTAAAAACGTGTCCCAAACCGCCCGCCCATCCGCCGATGCAGACGCTGCCCAAGGCTGGGTTTTACTCGGAGAGTGCGGCAAACGCTATGCGGCAATGGCTGAAATAGCAGATGGGCAGCGGGATAAGCTGGCAGAATGGCAGGCTTGGGGGGAGGCGGTGGATAGGATGTAGCCTGAAATTCATTGAGTTTTTCCCTATTTTTTGCCACAAAATCCGTTCCGCAAAAATTTTCGGGGTGTTGATTTTATTAGGAAAAAATCAGGCATTTTTAGAAATTTTGCGGAACGGAAAATAGGCGCAAAGCCTTTATTTATGTGGATTTAGGCTATA
>CAJPSG010000321.1 GCA_905373195.1 Kingella oralis | reverse complement strand
CTAAATCTTTGGCAGTAAGGCGAATCCAACCACCACACTCCCCAACACCGCCCCAGCTATCCCGCTGCGGGCGCGTTTCGCTGCGTATTCGCAATGGGTGCGTGTATGGCATGCTTAAAGGGGGTGCACTGATGGATATGTCCTTTAACCTGCTCACGCAAAACCTTGAACAGTCGTTCCGCATTGTGTATGACGACTATCAAGCGTTGCTCGGCAAAAAACACTACGCCCGCGATTTGCTCTCGTTGTTGCACCGTTGGATGGATTGGTCTAGCAAGCAGCCTGAAAGTGAACAGGCACAGCGTGATGGTTGGATTCGCCTTACTGCCAAAGATTTAGCAGCGATGTTGGGCTTTTCACGCCGCAACTATGAAACAGCACGCGCAGATTTGAAAGAAATGGGCATTGTGGAATGCCACCGCGAGCGCAAGGTGCATGGCAAGCTAACTTGGAAGGTTAATATTCTGAGATTGGTTGAATTGATTGCCCAAATGAAAGGGCGGGCGGTCATTATGCCTTCGGCACGCAAGGATAAATTTCCTTTGCCTGATTTTATTCCTGCGGATTTGTGGGATGAATATCACGCTGTTCTGTTTAAGAAAAAAGGCAAAGCATGCAGCCGCAAAGACAAACAAGCCTTTGTTGAGAAACTCACCGAGTTTCACCAGCGCGGTTTGGATATTGTGTTGATTATGAAAAACTCCATTGCCAAAGGTTGGTTTGGTTTCTTTGACCCCACCGATAGCAGCCCGCATCACAAAAAGGGCGATGATGGCAGCGCAGCCGCCAAATCTGCCCTAGCCGAACACAATGCGCGGCATCAGCCTAAACCGCCCGATAAGCCCGATAGGCAGCCTGAAATCCGCAGTGCAGAGGAAAAAGCCAAAGGTAGAACCAATGCGCAACAGATTATGGACAATTTAAAAAACAAAAAGAAATCTTGGTAGAACGGTAGGATAAAATCCCCTGCCGCTTTTGCCATGCCTGAAATCTTGCCCTTACCTCGCCTTTAACCCGTTTTCGTTATCCCGACACACGAAAACGGGCTTTTTTTCGCCCGCTCGCCTGTTGAGGCAGCCTGAAAAATCATTTTCGCCATAAAAAACGGCAGCACGGCATTCATTTCGCCCGATTGAGTAGTTTTCAGGCTGCCTCAAAGCTACCGTTTTGCCATTAGGCAGCCTGAAATATCGGGCGCACAAGGTTAAAATGGCTGAAAATAATATTGATAAAACATCACTTTGCTCATTTTGAACAAAGAACATTGCGCATCAAAGACAAAGTACATTGCACAAAAAAGCCTAACACTCTAATGAAACAGAGAACACAGGCAGAGAAGACTTTAAAGATATTCTAGGCAGCGCGCGGCTGCCCTTTCGGGTGGGGATTTTCTTTTTTGACTACAAGGCATAACGATTGACGTTATTAACGAACTGCGTTATTATTTTGCCCATGATTACAGACTTCTCTTGCAAAGACACCGAAGCCCTATGGGATGGCAATCGCGTTAGACGTTTCGTAAACATTGGACGCGTAGCCATGCGGAAATTGCAGCAGCTAAACGCTGCTACTAATTTGGATTATCTGCGCATTCCACCTGCTAACCGATTGGAAGCCTTAAAAGGCGACCGCCTAGGGCAATACAGCATCCGCATCAATGACCAATGGCGCATTTGTTTTGCATGGCAAGACGGGCACGCAAGCCAAGTGGAAATTGTTGATTACCATGATTAAACGAAAGGACAAATTGATGAATACCCGTGAAGTCCCCCTTGTTCACCCAGGGGAAATCCTATTAGAAGACTGGCTCAAACCGCTCAATATTAGCCAATACGCCCTAGCCAAAGCGATAGATGTGCCACCACGTCGCATCAATGAAATTATCCACGGCAAACGGGGCATTTCTGCCGACACCGCCTTGCGGCTCGCTGCCTTTTTTGGCACAGATGCGCAAAGCTGGCTTAATCTGCAAAGCCACTATGATGCCGAAACCGTGCGTGCCACCCTTGCGCCCACTTTGGCACACATTACGCCGTTTCAATTTGCCACAGCAGCCTGAAAAAACACCAATTTTATTTTTCAGGCTACCCCATCCTTTGCTACAATCCTAAATAATTTTTACAACCCAGTTGTGGAAAGCTGGTAAACATTGTCCCTGCCGATGGCAGGCGGGGGCGGGGAGGCGTAAGCCGACGGTTGATCACAATGTACCGTTTTTCCACCCCCGCTCCAAAGCCTGCCCCTTTATGTGTGGAAACATAAAGTGGGCATTTTTTGAAACATTGTGAAAGGCATTCGCCATGCGAAATCTATTCTCTTTGGGCGTATCTCGCCCGCATCATCCGCGCCGTTCTGTCGTGTATCTTGTTACGAAACCCCGTTACGAAACCTCAAAATCCGTTACGAAACCTGTTACAAAACCCGTTACGAAACCCCTGTTTTTCCACCCCACCCTATCCAGCGCGTTACGAAACCGTTACGAAACCCCGCAAAATCCCATGTTTCGTAACAAAAGAG
>CAJPSG010000320.1 GCA_905373195.1 Kingella oralis | reverse complement strand
TTGCAGGCTTATTTTTCTCAACCTGTTGTGTAAACAACGCGGTTTATTTCTACACATAAAAAAATCCTGCTGATTTGAGTCGGCAGGATTTTTATTTTTGAAATGGCATTGCAGAGTGTGAAATGAAATTAAGCGCAGTTTATTTCACAGCAGGTGGAGTTTTCGTGCATGGCATCAGCAATAAATGATGCAAGTTTCATGCTTATGCAGCCTCTTCATTCTCATTACAACAGTTTTCTTTGTCGCAATGATTGGCATTGGCAGCGGTGCGGCGCGAGAAAGTGATGCCAAGCTGTTTGAGTTTGCGATACAAATGGGTGCGTTCCAAGCCGACTTTTTGCGCAACGCGGCTCATGTTGTGGTTTTCTTGGCGGATGTGAAATTCAAAATAGCGGCGTTCCAATTCTTCGCGCAGTTCGCGCAAGGGCAGGTTGAAATTGAATGCGCTGCGAATGTCGGCAAAGGTTTCTTCGCTGTTGAATTGGTTGAGCAGGCGGGAAACGGCAATGTCGCTGATTTCGTTTTGTTCGCAATTGAGTACCAAGCTGTTTACAACGTTTTTTAGCTGCTCAAAATTGCCCGGCCAGTCGTATTGACGCAAGCGATTGATGGCGTTGGTAGCAAATTTGATGGGGCGTTTGGGGGCGATTTCTTTGAGCAGCCGATTGACAATAAAAGGGATGTCTTCGGAATGTTGTCGCAAAGAGGGGATGTTGATGATGGAGCTGGATAACACGCTCATCAGACGGGTGTCGTTTTGGGAATTTTCCAAAAGTTTGTTGAGCGGGCGCGAGCTGGTAAACACGATGCGGGTGTTGTGTTTGTCGGCTTTGCTGGTGAGAAAGGCGATGCCTTGGCGGATGTTTTTGCTAAATTGCGAGATATCGCCTAGATAAAGCACGCCGTTGGTGGCTTTGTTGAGCAGTTCGCTGGGGATGTCAATGATTTGTTCGGCGCGCGTGGGTTGCACCCAAGGCGTGTCTTTTTTGTGGAAAAAGCGGGCGATGATTTCAAAGGGCGAACCTGTTTCGCCGATAAGCAGCACGGCGCTGTTGTGCGTTTGCGCTTGTTTGACTTGTTGATTGAATGTTTGAATCACGACGCTATTGCCCAAGCCTTCAATCACGGCGTTTTGGCTGTTTTCGGATTCGTTTTGTTTGAGGGCGCGTTCTACGGTTTGCAAGAGTTTTTGCAAGGGGATGGGTTTTTCTAGAAAGTCTATCGCGCCAATTTTGGTGGCTTCTACGGCGGTATCTATGCTGCCGTGTCCGCTCATCATAATCACGGGCATGGTAAGCTGCCCATTTTTTACCCATTCTTTGAGCAACGTGATGCCGTCGCTATCGGGCATCCAAATATCCAGCAGCACAAGGGCTGGGCGGTTTTTGTTGCGCATGGCACGCGCTTCGCCTGCGTTGGCGGCTAGCGCAACGGTGTAGCCTTCATCTTCAAGCGTTTCCTGCAATACTTCGCGGATTCCAATTTCGTCGTCAACGATTAAGATGTCTGTACTTCTCATGAGTTTTCTGCTTCTGTTGTTGTTATCTTAGGTAGTGTAATGCTAATGCTTGCACCTGATGGGATTTGGTTGGCAATGCTGATGTGTCCGCCGTGTTCTTCTATGATTTTTTTGACTACGGGCAAACCCAGTCCTGTGCCTGTGGGCTTGTCGGTAACATAGGGTTCAAAGGCGGTTTGCAGCATTTGCGGGCTGAAACTTTTGCCGTTGTTGGTTACGGTGAGGCTGATGGTGGTCTCGTGTACCAAGATTTGAATATGGGTTTCAGGCTGCGGGTCGCTTTCGGCAGCTTCGGCGGCGTTTTTAAATAGGTTGTGCAACACTTGGCGCATGGCGGTAGTGTCGGCATTTATCCACGCGGGTTTGGGGCTTAAATCGGCGATGAATTGGCAGGGACTGCTTTCGTAGAGCACTAAGACTTCGGAAACGAGGATGTTGAGATTGGTTTCGGTAAGTTTTAGGCTGGGCGCGCGGGCGTAGTTGCGGAAGGCTTCTACCATTTCTTTGAGCGCGGCGACTTGTTTGATGATGGTGTCGGTGGATTTGATGAGGATTTGCGCGTCTTTTGTGTCTAATTTGTCCTGCAATTTCCATGCCAAACGCTCGGCGGAGAGCTGGATGGGGGTGAGCGGGTTGCGGATTTCGTGGGCGAGGCGTTTGGCAACTTCGCCCCATGCGGCTTCTTTTTGGGCGCGGACAAGCTCGGTGATGTTGTCAAACACGAGCACTAAGCCTTTGCCGTTTTCGGCGGGCAGGCGGATGGCTTTGCCCAGCAGGATGCGGCTGCTGTCTTGGGCGGTGTAGGAGAGTTCTACGGGGTCGGGGCTGTGTTCGCTGGCAATCAGGGCGTTGAGCAGGTCGGCGGCGGCGTGGTGTTGGGGGCTTAAATCGTGCCATGCGCTGGTTTGCTCGCCGATAAGGGGGACGAGGTCTATGTCTAGCATGTGTTGTGCGCTGGCGTTGTAGGTTTTCAGGCTGCCTTAGCGGGATGATTGCAACGGCGCGAAATGTGGCATGAGGC
>CAJPSG010000319.1 GCA_905373195.1 Kingella oralis | reverse complement strand
GGCAGCCTGAAAACGAGTTTGCCCGCCCCATCCCCAACCCTAGCCCCCAAAGGAAATCCCATGCCCAAAACCCAAGTCGTCTTCTCCTTTCTCGGCACCGTATTAGACAACGGCTTCGGGCAAGCCCGTTGGCAAAAATGGCGACCCAACATCGCTCTGCACCAACGCGCCGACATCGGCTTCAACCGCATTGAGCTGTTTTACAACGAAAAATACCGCCCGCTTGCCAAGCGCGTGCGCGACGATATTGGCGAGCTGCGCCCCAACACCCAAGTGAATCTGGTGAACATGGAGCTGGCAAACCCTTGGGATTTCAGCGAAGTCTATACCAAGCTGCACGATTGGGCGGCATCCTATCCCTTTGATACCGAAACAGAAAATTATTACACCCACATCACCACTGGCACGCACGTTGCGCAAATTTGCCTCTTCCTGCTGGTGGAAAGCCGCCAAATTCCCAGCGTGTTGCTGCAAACCGCGCCGCCGAAAAACCAAAAGCGCAGTATGGCGCAAGGCGACGTGGGCGGCTTGGATGTGATTGATTTGGATTTGGCGCGCTACGACGTGCTGGCAGAGCGGCTGGCGGCGGTGCGCGACGATGCGGTGCGCTATCTGAAAAGCGGCATTGCCACGAAAAATCAATCGTTTAACAATATGATTGCCGAGATTGAGCAAGTGGCGCTCAATTCGCCCTCGCCCATTTTGTTAAGCGGGGCAACGGGCGCGGGCAAATCCATGCTGGCGCGGCGCATTTACGAACTCAAAAAAGCCCGACACTTGGTTACAGGGTCGTTTGTGGACGTAAACTGCGCCACCTTGCGCGGCGATGGCGCGGCATCGGCGTTGTTTGGGCATAAAAAAGGCGCGTTTACAGGCGCGGCAGAAAAGCGCGACGGCTGGCTGAAAACCGCCGATAAAGGCGTGTTGTTTTTAGACGAAATCGGCGAATTGGGCTTGGATGAGCAAGCCATGTTGCTCAAAGCCATTGAAGAGAAACAGTTTTACCCTGTGGGCAGCGACAGCGAAGTGAAAAGCAATTTTCAGCTCATTGCCGGCACCAACCGCGATTTGCGCCGCGAAGTGCAAGCGGGGCGGTTTCGTGAAGATTTGTTCGCCCGCATCAATATTTGGCATTACACGCTGCCCGCGCTCGCCGACCGCCGCGAAGACATCGCGCCCAATATTGAGCATCAGCTCGCCCTTGCCGCGCAGGAACTCGGTCGCGCCACGCGCTTTAACAAAGAAGCCTACGCGCTGTATTTGGATTTTGCGCTGTCGCGTCAATCGCTTTGGCGCGGCAATTTCCGCGATTTGGCGGCCAGCATCATGCGCTTGGCAACGCTGGCGCCGCAGGGCAGGATTTCCACCGATTTGGTGCGCGCCGAAATCGCCCGCTTGCAATATCTGTGGACGGAAAATATTGAAAATTCAGATAAATCCGTTTTCGGGCTGCCTGAACACATCCGCCGCGAAGACTGGGATTTGTTTGATTTGCAACAGCTAGAAAACGTGCTCGCCATCTGTCGCCAAAGCAAAAGCATGGCGGAAGCAGGGCGTGCGCTGTTTAATGTCTCGCGCAACAGCCGCAGCACGCCCAACGACAGCGACAGGCTGCGGAAATATCTGGCGCGGTTTGGTTTAACATGGGCGGATGCGGTGGCGTAGCGCAGAGGCAGCCTGAAAATCTAAACGCCCGCATTGCTCACTAAACTTTGCTGTAAACAGCAGCCCATTAACACTCACTTCGTTCGTTTCAGGCTGCCTCAACCATCACGAAAGCCCCACCATGCCCCAAACCTACTTCACCTCCGATCTCCATTTCTCGCATAAAAACATCGCCAAATTCTGCCCGCAATTTCGCCCCTCCGCGCCATCGCTGGAAGAGTTAGACGAATACATGATTGCCCGTTGGAACGAAACCGTGCAGCCCGAAGACACCGTTTACAACCTCGGCGACGTATCCTTTGCCCACGACCTGAAAAAAATAGAAGCCGTTTTGCGCCGCCTCAACGGGCAGCACCACCTAATACTCGGCAACCACGACGACCTCATCAGCCGCAACAAAAAACGCTTCCTAGACACGCCCAAAGCAGACGGCAACCCCATGCTGTCCACCATCCGCAGCTACCAAAAAATCAAACTGCCCGAAATCAACAACACCTTGATTTTGTTTCACTATCCCATTAACGAATGGGACGGCTGCCACAAAGGCTGGTATCACCTATACGGGCATCTGCACGACCGCGTTGCCCAAATACAAGGGCGCGCGCTCAACGTGGGCTGGGATTTGCACGGACGCTTTCTAACCGCGCAAGATATCGACGATTATCTGCGCGAGCTGCCCGCCATCCAACGGCTTTGACGACCGCGCCAACACCATCGCAGGCAGCGATGTAAACGATGCCGCCGCGCAAATCCGCGCCAAGCTGGCGGTGTTCAACCCATAAGGCAGCCTGAAAACAGCATGCGCGCCGTTTCCGCACACAAAAAGGCAGCCTGAAAACAGCATGCGCGCCGTTTCCGCACACAAAAAGGCAGCCTGA
>CAJPSG010000318.1 GCA_905373195.1 Kingella oralis | reverse complement strand
TTTTTGTAGCAATTGTTAAAAAAAATGTCGGCAAAGCTGGGGGCAATCACGGCGCAAACCGTAACCACCCCCAGCGGCACAGTTTTCCCGTTTGACATCACCGAGCACCGCAAACACTGCCTGCTCAACGGCTTGGACGAAATCGGCTTAACCCTGCAACACGCCGACGAAATCAAACACTTTGAACAACAACGCCAAGCCAGCCAACCTTGGCTGTTCCACAACACATAACCCCCTTTCAGGCTGCCTTATCACACAAAGGCAGCCTGAAAACCTTTACACCATCCCACCCGAAAGCCCACCATGCCCATCGCCCTTGCCAAACAACTCCTCGCCCAACCCAGCATCACGCCAAACGACCACGGCTGCCAAGACATCATCGCCGCCCGCCTTGCCCCGCTCGGCTTCAAAATTGAACAGCACAACCACGGCAACACCCGCAATCTCTACGCCCGCATCGGCAGCCAAGCCCCCGTGCTGTGCTTCGCGGGGCACACCGATGTCGTCCCCACAGGCAACGAAGCCCAATGGAGCTTCCCCCCGTTTGCCCCCACCGAACACAACGGCAAACTCTACGCCCGCGGCGCAGCCGACATGAAAACCGCCATCGCCTGCTTTGTTGTTGCCGCCGAACGCTACCTCGCCGCCCATCCCCAATTTTCAGGCAGCCTCGCCCTGTTGATTACTTCCGATGAAGAAGGCGACGGCAAAGACGGCACCACGCGCGTAGTGGACACGCTCCAAGCACGCAGCGAAACCTTTGATTACTGCATCGTCGGCGAGCCCACCGCGCAAAACCAACTGGGCGATATGCTCAAAAACGGACGGCGCGGCAGCCTATCAGGCAGCCTGAAAATCCACGGCAAGCAAGGACACATCGCCTATCCCCATCTCGCCGAAAACCCCATCCACCGCGCCGCCCCCGCGCTCGCCGAACTCATCAACACCCAATGGGACAACGGCAACGCCTACTTCCCCGCCACCAGCTTCCAAATCTCCAACATCCACAGCGGCACAGGCGCAACCAACGTCATCCCCGCCGATATAAACATCCAATTCAACTTCCGCTTCTCCACCGAGCAAACCGAAGGCAGCCTGAAAAACAAAGTCCACCAAATCCTAGACGCGCACCAGCTGCGCTATGACCTAGACTGGCAACTATCAGGCAACCCCTTTTTAACCGAAGCCGGCACGCTCACCCAAATCGCCCAACGCGCCTGCCAACTCATCTGCGGCATCACCCCCGAACTCTCCACCACAGGCGGCACATCCGACGGACGCTTTATCAAAGCCATCAGCCGCGAGCTGATTGAACTCGGCTTTGTGAACGCCACCATCCACCAAATCAACGAACACATCGCGTTAGACGACATCCCCAAGCTCACCGCCGTCTATCAAACCATCATGCAAGAATTGTTTGCCTAACGCACCTTACCATCCCCCAAAGGCAGCCTGAAAGCGAGTTTATAAGCTTCTGCGAAGCTAAAACATTTCTCGCCGACGCACGGCTTGCCAGCAAGCCGTCAAAATCGCGCAGACAGTTTTCAGGCTGCCCAATATTTCCCCCGCGCCCCACCATCATCAGGAGACCACCATGAAAACCATCGGCATCATCGGCGGCATGAGCCCCGAAAGCACCGCCCTGTATTACCAAACCATCAACCGCGAAACCAACCACCGCCTAGGCGGCAACACCAGCGCAGAAATCATCATGCACAGCGTCAATTTTGAAACCGTGGTACAACTGCAAAAGCAAGGCGATTGGGCAGCCGCAGGGCATTTGCTGGCAAACAGCGCAACCAAACTGGCAGGCGCAGGCGCAGATTTGCTGCTGCTGGCCACCAACACCATGCACAAAGTCGCCCCCGCCATAGAACGCGCCGTCCGCATTCCGCTGCTGCATATTGTGGATGCCACCGCCGAAGCCATCAAACAGCAAGGCTTGCACACCGTAGGACTGCTTGGCACACGCTTCACCATGAGCGACGGCTTTTACACCGAGCGCATGGCAGCGCAAGGCGTAAACACCATCGTCCCCAGCGAAGCCGAGCAACACGAAATCCACCGCATTATTTTTGAAGAATTGTGCGTCAATAAAATTCAGGCTGCATCAGCGCAGTATTTTCAAAACATGATTGGCAGCCTGAAAACGCAAGGCGCGCAAGGCATCATTCTCGGCTGCACCGAAATCTGCCTGATTGTGAACGCGCAAAACAGCCCCTTGCCCGTGTTTGACAGCACCGCCATCCACGCCCAAGCAGCGGTGAATGCCGCGCTGGCGCAATAATTCCGTATAATTCCCCTTTTTTTTTCAGGTTTCCATTTAACTATGTTAAGCAACTCCACCATCCTGATTACAGGCGGCACCGGCTCATTCGGCAACACCTTCGTCCCCATGACTCTGGCGAAATACAACCCCAAAAAAATCATCATCCTCTCCCGCGACGAAATGAAGCAATGGGACATGGCAAAACAATACCAAGGCGACAAACGCGTGCGCTTTTTTATCGGCGACGTGCGCGACAAAGAACGCCTGTACCGCGCGC
>CAJPSG010000317.1 GCA_905373195.1 Kingella oralis | reverse complement strand
TTGGCACTCGTTTTGTTTTGCGTTGGCATTTTGGTATTGAAGGCAGCCTGAAAACGAGTTGGCGCGTTGTGGCGAAGTAAAAACACGGTGGACAGGTTTTCAGGCTGCCGATTATGTTTTCAGGCTGCCACAAAGCGCAAAACACGCGGCGCGGTGTTAAGGAAACGCCACCAGCGCGTAAGCCGAATGGTTGTGGATGGATTCAAAATTTTCGCTTTCCACGGTAAATGCGGCGATGCGCGGGTCTTGCTTTAACACGGTGGCGATGTCGCGCACCATGTCTTCCACAAATTTGGGGTTTTCGTAGGCGTGTTCGGTTACAAATTTTTCGTCGGGGCGTTTGAGCAAGCCGTAAAGCTGGCAGGAGGCTTGGCTTTCCACCCAGTCTATTGCTTCTTCTATGGCAACTGCTTCGCGGCAATGCAGGGTGAGGGTAACGTGCGAGCGTTGATTGTGCGCGCCGTAGTCGGAGATTTCTTTGGAGCAGGGGCAAAGGCTGGTAACGGGCACGATGATTTTCAGGCTGCCTAAAAAGGCGTGTTCGCGCATTTCGCCAATGAGGGTTACATCGTAGTCCAGCAGCGAGAGGCAGCCTGAAACGGGGGCGGCCTTTTGGCGGAAAAAGGGAAAGGCGATGCTGATTTTGCCCGCGCTGGCTTCTAGCCGCGCCAACATATTGCGCGTAAGCGTTTCCAGCGCGGAAAAATCCAGCGCGGTGCGTTGTTCTTCCATCAGGGCAACAAAGCGCGACATATGCGTGCCTTTTTGCTCGGCGGGCAGCGATACGGTCATGCTGATGCGGGCAACGGTGGCTTGTTCGCCCGATTGGCTGCGGATGCGGATGGGGAAGCGTAGGTCTTTGATGCCAACTTGGTTGATGGGGATGTTGCGCACATCGGGGGTGCTTTGCACATCGGGCATGGGGGTCATTGAGGTATCCTTGATGGGTGTAGGCAATTTTAAAATTGGTTTGGCAAGGCGGGCGGCTGAACCCTGCGGCAGCCTGAAATAACTGTCAGGCTGCAACGGCGGTTTCAGGCTGCCCAAAAGCGGCGCAAGTATATCACTATGCCCTGTTTTGAAATACAATCGCCACCTTTGATTTTCCCTTTTTTCAGCAGGCTGAAAAGCATCAAAACCCGTTTCAAGGCAGCCTGAAAATCCCCATCCATCCACAAAGGAATCGCCATGAAATTCGCCACCCAAACCATCCACTCCGCCTACAACCCCGACGAGCACAACCGTGCCCTGATGCCGCCCTTGTATCAAAACAGTATGTTCGCCATGCACGAACTGGGCGAAAACATCCCCTTTCGCTATTCGCGCCTAGCCAACCCCACGCGCAAAATCTTGGAAGACACCGTTGCCGCGCTGGAACACGGCACCCACGGCTTTGCCTTTGCCAGCGGCATGGCAGCGATAGACTGCATTTTCCGCACCTATTTGCAACCGGGCGACACCATCGTTGCCGTGTCCGACATCTACGGCGGCAGCTACGACTTGCTCACCAATGTGTACGCCAAATGGGGCGTAAACGTCATCTTTGCCGACTTAACGCAGCCTGAAAACCTAGACCGCATCCTTGCCGAGCATCAAGTCAAAATGCTGTGGCTGGAAACCCCGTCCAACCCGCTGCTGCGCCTCGTGGACATTGAATTGCTGGCGCAAAAAGCCAAAGCCCACGGCGCAATCGTGGGCATCGACAACACCTTTGCCACGCCCTATTGCCAAACCCCGCTGGATTTAGGCTGCGACATCGTGTTCCATTCCGCCACCAAATACCTCTGCGGGCATTCGGATGTGTTGATGGGCGTTGCCGTGGTCAAAGACGACAAACTCGCCAAACCGCTGCACAACATGATGGTGGAAACAGGCGGCATCGCCGGCCCCATGGACTGCTGGCTGGTGTTGCGCGGCATCAAAACGCTCGCCGTGCGCATGAAACAGCATCTGGAAAATGCGCACATCATCGCCGAAAAACTGTGCCACCACCCCGCCATTGAAAAAGTGTTCTACCCCGCCCTGCCCAGCCACGAACACCACGAGCTAGCCAAACGCCAAATGCGTGGCTTCGGCGGCGTGGTAACCATTTACCTGAAAAACGACACGCGCGAAGCCGTGAACCAATTTATCGCGCACAGCAAATTGTTCACGCTCGCATCCAGCCTCGGCGGCGTGGAATGTTTGGTGAACCATTGCTACTCGCAATCGCACAGCGGCATGGCGCACGATGTAAAAATCGGCTTGGGGATTAAAGTCGGCTTGCTGCGCCTATCCATCGGCATTGAAGATGTGGACGATATTTACGCGGATTTAGACCAAGCGTTGAAGGCGACGTTGTAAACTAGCAAAACAAACGCAGAGGCAGCCTGAAAACAGATTTTTTCATTTTCAGGCTGCCTCAACCCGTAGGGTGGGCAACTCGTTGCCCACCATGATGACCAACATTCTAGTGAGCAATCGCCCCTACGCCAACTAACCCAATCACCCACAAAAAGGCAGCCTGAAAACGAGCGAAGCGAGTTCCAGCAAAGCTAAAACAACATTCCAA
>CAJPSG010000316.1 GCA_905373195.1 Kingella oralis | reverse complement strand
CATCTGCCATTTTCTGACGCAAAATTCGCTGCAAAAGTTGAATGTCAACACGCCCCAGGCATTTTGCGCGATGTAGGCAAGGAAGCCGACCCCACATGGGGCAACTCGCTGGCAGAATGCCGCGCCTTGGGCGATGAGCGCAACCGCTTTGGTTGGTACGACAGCTTGTCGCTGTGTTTTGAATGCACGCATTGTCATCGGCGTTATCAGTTGTGCGGCGACACCTATCACGGCAATGTGTGGTGGGAGCAGGCGGTGCGATGAATGAGGCAGCCTGAAAACGTGTTTACTCCATTTTAGCTTCGCAACTCCGCTTCGCTACGCAGGCGGCCTTTCTCCCCCTCAACAACCTCCACAACCCATACGGTTTTTCTATTCACGGTTTTCGTCAAAATGTGTTAATATTGAGAATAAATTTTATTTTTGTTCAACCTCAATCCAACGAGAGAAAACCATGGAAACACCGTTCTTCAAACTTTCCATGCTCAGCCTTGCGCTGGCAGCAGGCTATGCCCATGCCGATGATGCCCCCGCCGAGCATCAGCAAGCCTTGCAAAACATCACCGTAAAAGGCGACACCTCCACCCGCCGTGTTACCACCAAAAAAATGGATGAATCCACCTCCACCGACATAAAAGACGTGCTGTTTAACGAGCCATCCATCAACTTCGGCGGCGGCAATGCCACCTCGCAATGGGTGTCCATTCGCGGCATGGGGCAAGACCAAATTGATATGAAGGTGGACGACACCTATTCCGATTCGCAAATTTTCCACCACAACGGGCGGTTTTTGTTAGACCCCAGCTTGGTTAAAGTGGTGGGCGTGCAAAAAGGCACAGGCTCGGCATCCGCAGGCATCGGTGCCACCAGCGGCGCGATTGTTGCCAAAACCGTGGATGCCGCCGATTTGCTGCGCGATGGGCAAAACGTGGGCTTCAAATTAAACGCAGGCGTAAGCAGCAATAAAGGCTACAACCGTGGCGCAGCCGTTTACGGGCGTTGGGGTGGCTTAGATGCCTTGATTACAGGCAACTGGGTTACCGAAAAAGACTACAAAGCAGGCAACGGCTACCGCAGCGTAACAGGCAACAAAGTAAACGGCAGCGCGATTGGACAACGCGGCTTGCTCGCCAAATTTGCCTACAATTTCAACGACGACCACCGCGTTGAATTAAGCCATCGCCAAGAAAAAACCTACGGCACACGCAATTTGCGCGAAGAATTTGACTTTGCCCAAGCAGGGCGCATCGCCACCAACAGCCCGCGCTATCGCATCCTTACGCAAGACACCACTAACCTTGCTTACGAGGGTAGGCAGTTGGGCGTATTAGGCAGCCTGAAAGCCAATGTGTACACCCAAAACATCAAGCGCGAGGAACCCAGCGCAACGGAAACCGCCACCAACAAAATCGTAACCAACGGCGCAAACGTGGGCTTTGACACACCGCTGTTCGGCAAACACACGCTCAAATACGGCGTGAACTGGCGCAAAGAAAAAAGCAAACCCGACAGCCTAAGCGGTGGGCGCGTGCGCGAAGAAAAAACCGATTATGGCATCTACGCCGAGGGCATTTGGGATATTGCACCCGTAACGCTGACCACAGGCGTGCGCTACGACCACTACACAACCTTGTTCTCTGGCAACAGCAAAAGCTCAGGCAGCAAAGTGAACCCCAGCATTGGCGTGATTTGGGATGCTACGCCCGATTTGTCGTTTAACGCCAATTTAAACTACGCCAGCCGCAGCCCCAGATTGTATGAAGTGATGCTGTCGGGCAGCCGCACCGCGCTGGCCGACCCCAATTTAAAAGCCGAACGCGCGCGCAATGCCGAAGTGGGCGTGAAATACAAACTCAACGACGCGCTGTTCATTGAAGCCAGCTATTTTGACCAACAAATCAAAGATGTGCAGGCTTGGCGCAGCCTTGGGCGCGGTCGCTTTATGGCATACAACGGCGGCACGCTGAAAAACAGAGGCTACGAAATCTCCACCTCCTACCGCTGGCGCGGTTTAACCGCACGCGCAGGCGTGGCATACAACAAGCCCAAAATTGACAGCACCAATATTGACTCGCTGGTAACGTTTGTGCCCGTGGGGCGCACATGGACAGCGGGCTTGTCTTACCAATTTGACCATCCCAACTTGGAAATCGGCTGGCGCGGACGCTTTGTGCAACGCACCGAACACTCCGCCTATCAACGCGGTTCTGGCGGCGGCACAGAACGCCCTGGCTACGGCGTGAACGATATTTACCTGAACTGGAAACCCTTGCCCAACCAAGACAATTTGAATGTGAACTTTGCCATCAACAATGTGGGCAACAAATACTACAAATCGCACACGCAACGCGAAAGCACCAACGGCAGCTCCTTGCCCGAAGCGGGGCGCGATGTGCGGCTGGGCGTGAATTATCGTTGGTAGCCGATTGCGGGCAGAGTGTGCAAGGCGCGCATAAACACGCTTTGTTCCACTTTGCATAGGGATTGTGGTTAAAATTTCGGTTTGAGGCAGCCTGAAACAGAGGTTTTAACCGAATCCATTTTTCTTTTTGTA
>CAJPSG010000315.1 GCA_905373195.1 Kingella oralis | reverse complement strand
CAGCCGAACGCAGCATTCTTTTTTCGGGAAAAAGCGTGCGCTTGTCCGACGACGCACGAAGTGCGGCTAGTTCGCACGCGCCGAAAAAAGGATGCGCAGTGAGGGAAGTCTGCGAAGCAGACCTGCACGTCGGGTTCGCCTTTCTTTTGCCAGAACCTGTATTCGTTATCTGCGCGAGCGGATTTTGTATTCAGTGAATACGAATACAAGGCGACAAGACGAGTTAATAGCGGGACTATTAACTCGTCTTGGCAACGCAGTAGGCGTGTTCAATGAATGCAAAAGCAGCCGTGCAGATAGCGAATGCAGGTTCTCATCTTTGGCGAAGCAAAGAAAAGTAAGTGCCCCGCTGGCACGAAGCGCATGGTAAACACTACGCCCAGCACCAACCACAAAGCACCAAGCCTTTTTCAGGCTGCCACAATGGAGCGGCGACGACTCGTCGCCAAATACTGTTCAACAAGGCTTTGCTGATTGCAAAAATGTCGGCGAGCCGCCGACGCCCCATTAAGCTAGCGATGAATTTAACGATAACCCCATTTTCAGGCTGCCCTTGCATCAACAAAGGCAGCCTGAAAAGCATAAACGCGCTAAAATAGCGCGTTCTGATTCAACACTATCAAGAGTATCCAAAATGAAAAAATCCCCCGAACTTCTCCTTCCCGCAGGCGGCTTAGAGCGCATGCAAACCGCCTTTGACTTCGGCGCAGATGCCGTGTACGCCGGCAGCCCGCGCTATTCGCTGCGCGCCCGCAACAACGAATTTGCCAAGCTAGACGTGCTGCAACAAGGCATCAGCGAAGCCCACGCGCGCGGCAAAAAATTCTACCTCACCGTGAACACCCTGCCGCACAACAGCAAGCTCAAAACCTTCCACGCCGACATGCAGCCCCTTATCGCCATGAAGCCCGACGCGCTCATCATGGCAGACCCTGGTTTGATTATGGAAGTGCGCGAAAAATACCCCGAAATGCCCGTGCATCTTTCCGTGCAAGCCAATACCACCAACTATTGGGGCGTAAAATTCTGGCAAAAAATCGGCGTGGAACGCATCATCCTGTCGCGCGAATTGAGCATGGACGAAATCGCCGAAATCCGCCAAGAATGCCCCGATATTGAGCTAGAAGTATTCGTACACGGCGCATTGTGCATCGCCTATTCAGGACGCTGCCTGCTTTCAGGCTACTTCAACCACCGCGACCCCAACCAAGGCACCTGCACCAACTCCTGCCGCTGGGACTACAAAGTCCACGATACCGAAACCGATGAAATGGGCGACGTGAAAGCACTCAACGGCTTCAATTTTCAGGCTGCCCAAGAAGAAGCCAACGCCGCCTTTGAAGGCATCAACGGCCAGCAACGCCACCCCGCCGCCAACAAAGTTTTCCTGATTGAAGAGAGCAACCGCCCCGGCGAAATGATGCCGATTATGGAAGACGAACACGGCACATATATTATGAATTCCAAAGACTTACGCGCCATTGAGCAAGTGGCGAAGCTGGCGGAAATCGGCGTGGACAGCCTGAAAGTGGAAGGGCGCACCAAATCGGTTTACTACGTTGCCCGCGTGGCGCAGGCGTATCGCAAGGCAATTGACGATGCGGTGGCAGGCAAGCCGTTTGATTACAGCCTGCTGGCGGAATTGGAAGGGCTAGCCAACCGCGGCTACACCAGCGGCTTTTTGGAACGCCACCAAACGCAGGAATACCAAAACTACCTTTACGGGCATTCCATCGCCAAGCAAAGCCAGTTTGTCGGGCAAATCCGCGATGTGGATGCGGACGGCTGGGCGACGGTGGATGTGAAAAACCGCTTTGCGCTGGGCGACACGCTGGAAATTATCCATCCGCGCGGCAACCAGCTGATTGTGTTAGACCAAATGAAACGCAAGAATGAATTTGTGGACGTGGCGGCGGGCAATGGCATTCAGGTGAAAATCCCGAATATGCACGGGCGGGAGAAGGCGCTGGTGGCGCGGGTGATTCAGAACGACGGCGGTATTTCTGTATCAACATCAACGGGCGGCTGCGGCGGATAAAGCCGTGTGAAAAAAGGCAGCCTGAAATTTTGTTTTTCAGGCTGCCATCGCACATCAATCGTTCCACATAAAAACATTGGGGAAACAAATGATATACAAAAAAGAAAGTTTGGATACGTTTAGAATTGAACGCCATACTGGCAATAAAAGTAATTTTTTACGTTTGCGGTTATCTGAAAAACCATGCGCCACCCAAATCAACATACTCACGCTGCCTGAAAACGAAGAAGCCACCAATCTTCACGCAGATGAAATTCTGTTTTATGTGGAAGACGGCGTTAATGGGATATATGAGCAGTTTCAAAGAAAATTTCATATTGCCGAGATTTCATTTTGCCCGTCTGACAGCCCGCCCGCCGACCGATATGCTTATCTTGCTTTTGAGTTGTTGAAATTCGTAATGCAGCAAGAAACGGAAGCAGGTTAGAAGCCAACGGCAAGACAGCCTGAAAGCGTGAAATATCGTTTTCAGGCTGCCTTTTCATCCACCCCCAAAGGCAGCCTGAAAAGCGCTCCCGCC
>CAJPSG010000314.1 GCA_905373195.1 Kingella oralis | reverse complement strand
GTTTTCAGGCTGCCTCAACCGTAGGGCGGGCAACGCGCTTGCTCCCATTTTTGTAAACAACCCCATCCCCCATTTCAGGCTGCCTCATCCCCCCAAAGGCAGCCTGAAACCCCAACCCAAGGAAGCCCACCATGGACACCCTACTGAGCATGAAAGTCTTCTGCCAAGTCGTGCAAAGCGGCAGCTTCACCCGCGCCGCCGAGCTGCTCAACATCTCCATCCCCATGGCAAGCAAACACGTCTCCCACCTAGAAAAAACCATCGGCGCACAACTGCTCTACCGCAACAACCGCAGCCTGAAACTCACCGAGCAAGGCGATGCCTACTACCGCGACTGCCAAAGCGCGCTGGAACTGCTCGCCCAAGCCGCCGAAACCGCCAGCGCAGGCACAGACCACCCCCAAGGCACGCTGCGCATCGCCGCCCCCGTCTGGTTTGCCTGCGACAAATTCGCCCGCATGCTCGCCGCCTACCAAGCCCGCTATCCCGACGTAGAAGTAGAACTCACCCTATCCAACCGCCATGTCGATTTAAACAGCGACGGCGAAGACCTCGCCCTGCGCCTATCCGACAGCCTCGCCGAAAACATCATCGCCAAACGCCTCGGCAACATCCCCTTCTACCTCGTCGCCACCCCCACCTACCTCACCCAACACGGCACGCCCCACAGCCCCAAAGACCTTGCCCAACACCAAGCCATCCTGCCCACCTATGTAGACGTATCCCGCATGATGACCGAATACCAAGGCAAAAGCGTCCCCCTCGTGTTCAAAGGCAGCAAAATGCGCAGCAACCACACCCAAATGGTCGCCGCGCTCATCCGCGCCCACGTCGGCATCGGCTACATGCCCGCATGGCTCGCCGACGACGACATCACCACAGGCAAACTCATCCGCCTCTTGCCCGAATGCCCCATGAACAACCCCTCGTTTTACGCCGTTTATGTGAACCGCCAATACATGAAAGCCAAAGTGCGCAGCTTTATTGATTTTATGGTGGCGCAGATGGCAGCCTGAAAAGGTTGATATTCACATGGGGTGCAGGGGTAACGGGGCTGTTTATATTGGGTATTGCGGCAGCTTTTGCGCCATAAAACAGCCTCTGCTGCGTTGCCAATCCTCGCAAGATGTTCAATCTTGCTGCGGTTTGCGCCTTGCATAGCCTGCTTTCTGACGCAAAATCCGCTTCGCAAACCCAATATAAACAGCCCCTTCCCTGCTCGTGGTAGGCGGCGAAACGCCTGCACGGGCAAAAAATAAAAAACGCTAAAAGGCAGCCTGAAAACACCAAACACCGTTTTCAGGCTGCCTTCTTCGCTAAAATCTAAAACCCCCGCTCCACGCTTAAAAACCATTGCGCATTTTTGCGCGAATAAAACCCTTTCATATTGCTGTCAATCGCCAAATAGCGGAAATTCAAATGCGGCGTAAAACCCTTCCACGACAGCTTATCGTGCCACAGCGACACATTCGCCTGATATTCATCATCTTTGCGCGTGTATAAATAAACCAGCGTTCCCGCCTGATCAAACCTGCGCCGCGCGTAGCGCAAATGCGTGCGCAGCCCCAGCCCGTTAGCAAACGTTTTTGCCATGCCCAGCCGCACACCTTGTCGCACCGAAGCCTGCTCCGCATCTTTGGTGATGTCGTGCGACCAATCCACGCCGCCATACAGCAGCCAATTTTGCGGCGCGTAATACATCAGCGTTGCGCTTGCCAGCGGCATCTTGCCGTTATACCGCTTGGCGATATACGGCTCATCGTATCGCTTGGCAACATAGCCCGCGTTCAGCATCACGCGCCAGCGTTTGCCCAGCTGGTGCGAAAAATCCGTCTGCACGCCAAAATTTCGGCTGTATCGGCTGCCACCCAGCCAGTTTTGCTCAAAAAACGGCACAATGCCCAACGCGCGTTTCACGCTGCGATTTTTGTAGCCCAGCGCGATATTCACGCTTTGCTCGTCGTATTCATGTTTATCCCAATAAGCCACGCCATCGCCATGAACGCGCCCATAAATAAAATGGTGCCCGCCTAAATTGCGCTCGCGCTCCACGCCCAAGCCATAGCGCAAACCTTGCGCGCTTTGCGGCAGGCTTTCTTCGGTTTTGCGCCAAATGCGCCCGTTGATTTCAATTTCGCGCGCATCGGCAGCGTTGTTCACATTATCGGTGGTTTCGTATTGCAGCGACATTTCAGGCTGCCAATTTTGCGCTTCATCAATGGCGGCAAGATAACGCTCGGCGAGTGTTTGCATTTCGGGCGATAAATCAGGCTTGGCGCGTTTCAGCTCGCGTTTGGCTGCGTTGTATTGCTTGTCTTCAAACAGCATCACGCCCAAATCAAATCGCGGATAGGCTAATTCAGGCTGCCTTGCTACCATGCCGCGATACAGCGCAATGGCTTCACCATGGCGCAACTGCGAACGGCGCAATGCGCCCAGCGCGTAATCGTAAAGCGTGGCATCGTGTTGCGGCTGCGCTTTGTATTGTTCCAGCAGCGCGGGCAGGGCTGCCCAATCGTGGGCAAGCATGGCTCGGTTGATTTGCGCTTCCAGCGTGTTGTCGTCTGTGGGCGCATCATCGG
>CAJPSG010000313.1 GCA_905373195.1 Kingella oralis | reverse complement strand
GTTTTCAGGCTGCTGTTTAATCGCGGCAATCGCCAGCGAAATCAAAAAAGGCTTGCCTGTGTCGTTGCCTGCGGGGGCAGGGCTTGGGGGATTGGCAGATTGTGGCGCGGCGGCATTGGGGGGATTGTGGCTCATCTTGTTGCTCCGAAAAGAAAGGCACAATCTTAACAGAAAGGGATGGGGCGGGGCATCAACGGCAAAGGCAGCCTGAAAACGCTATTTCACGTTTTCAGGCTGCTTTAAATCTATTTTCAGGCTGCCTCAACTCTTGCAATCCCCCCAATTCGCCCCATTTGATAAAACCTATTCTCAACAACACGAAAGCCCATCATGCAAAACAACATTTTGCTTAACTTGCAACACGAACCCGACTTCGCCGCCATCCGCGTGGAAGACATCCAACCCGCCATGCAAACCGCGATGGCAGAAGCCCGCGAGCAGATTGCCGCGATTAAACAGCAGCCTGAAAACGCCGCCAACTGGCTCAATACCGTAGAACCGCTCACCGATTTAACCGAGCGCGTGGGGCGCATTTGGGGCGTGGTGGCGCATTTGAATTCGGTGGTGGACACGCCCGAGTTGCGCGCCGTGTATAACGAGCTGATGCCCGAAGTAACCGTGTTCTTCACCGAAATTGGGCAGGATATTGAACTCTACGCGCGTTTCAAGGCGATTAAACAATCGCCCGAATTTGCCCAATTAAGCCCCGCGCAGCAAACCAAATTGGCGCACGATTTGCGCGGCTTCGTATTAAGCGGCGCGGAATTGTCGCCCGAGCAGCAGGCAGAGCTTGCCGCCTTGCAAACCGAAGCCGCCCAGCTTTCCGCCCAATTCTCGCAAAACGTGTTGGATGCCACCGATGCGTTCGCGCTTTATTTTGACGACGAGGGCAGCCTGAAAGGCCTGCCCGAAGACGCGCTGGCCATGTTTCAGGCTGCCGCAGCCGCCGAAGGCAAAACGGGCTACAAAATCGGCTTGCAAATGCCGCACTACATCGCCGTGATGCAATACGCCGACAACCGCGATTTGCGCGAACAGGTGTACCGCGCCTACGCCACCCGCGCCAGCGAGTTTGGCAAGCCTGAATGGGACAACACCGAAAACATCAACCGCTGCCTTGCCATCGCCCTGCAAGAAGCGCGGTTGCTGGGCTATCAAAATTACGCCGAGCTATCGTTGGTAACCAAAATGGCAGAAACGCCCGCGCAAGTGCTTGCCTTCCTGCGCGATTTAGCCCGCCGCGCCAAACCCTTTGCCGAGCGCGATTTAGCCGAAGTGCGCCAATATGCCGCCGAGCATCTGGGGCTGCCTGAAATCCAATCATGGGATTTGGCGTATGCCAGCGAAAAACTGCGCGAAGCCAAATACGCCTTTTCCGAAACCGAAGTGAAAAAATATTTCCCCGCCAGCAAAGTTTTGGCAGGTTTGTTCGCCCAAATTGAAGCCTTGTATGACGTGAAACTGCGCGAAAAAAGCGTGCCCGTTTGGCATGACGACGTGCGCTATTTTGAATTGGAAAAAGACGGCGCAATCATCGGCGCGGTGTATATGGATTTATACGCCCGCGAAGGCAAACGCGGCGGCGCATGGATGAACGATTATCGCGGTCGCCGCCGCTATCTTTCAGGCAGCCTGAAAAACCAAATTCAAACGCCCACCGCCTATCTGGTGTGCAACTTCACCCCGCCTGTCGCTGGCAAAGAAGCGCGGTTGAGCCACGATGAAATCATCACCCTGTTTCACGAAATGGGACACGGCTTGCACCATCTGCTCACCCGAATCGACGAATTGGGCGTGAGCGGCATCAACGGCGTGGAATGGGACGCGGTGGAACTGCCCAGCCAGTTTATGGAAAATTTTGTGTGGGAATACGCCGTGTTGCGCGAAATGTCGTCGCACGAAGATACAGGCGACGCGCTGCCCGAAAGCCTGTTTGCCAAAATGCTGGCAGCCAAAAACTTCCAACGTGGCTTATTCTTGGTGCGCCAAATGGAGTTCGCGCTGTTTGATATGCTGATTTACAGCCAAAGCGATGCAGGCAGCCTGAAAAACTGGGCGCAAGTGTTGGCAGACGTGCGCTGCGAAGTCGCCGTGGTGCAGCCGCCCGAATACAACCGCTTTGCCAACAGCTTCAGCCACATTTTCGCCGGCGGCTATTCCGCAGGCTATTACAGCTATGCTTGGGCGGAAGTGTTGAGCGCCGATGCCTATGCCGCGTTTGAAGAAAGTGGCGACGTGCGCGCAATGGGCACAAAATTCTGGAACGAAATCATCAGCATGGGCGGCAGCCGCAGCGCGATGGAAAACTTTAAAGCATTCCGTGGGCGCGAGCCGAGCATTGATGCATTGCTGCGGCATAGCGGGTTTGTGGCGTAATTGCGGATAAAAGGCAGCCTGAAAACGGGGTAGGGGTTTTCAGGCTGCCTATTGCCTACGCGCATAAACAATATTCCATTTAAATTAAACAAGATAGTATCCATACACGCCACGCCCTCTTGCCAACGCTTGACGGGATAACGCCGCCTCCCTATAATGCGCGTCTTTCGGGTCGTTAGCTCAGCTGGTAGAGCAGCGGACTTTTAATCCGTTGGTCGAGCGTTCGAATCGCTCACGACCCAT
>CAJPSG010000312.1 GCA_905373195.1 Kingella oralis | reverse complement strand
TCGCGCCTGTTCTCGCAGCGCAAAACCGTGGACGGCCCCTTCCCCGAACACTACGAGCCTTTGGAATCGCCCATCGGCACCAACCCGCTGCACCCCAAAGTCGTGCGTTCGCCCGCGCTGCGCCTGTTCGACAGCGTGAAAGACCGTGTCGGCACGCACGAAGAATTTCCTTATGTAGCCACCACCTACCGCCTGACCGAACACTTCCAGTTCTGGACGAAGTCCGTAAAACTGCTGATGATCGGGCAGCCTGAACAGTTCTGCGAAATCAGCGAAGAGCTGGCCAAAGAAAAAGGCATCCAAAAGGGCGACTGGGTGAAAATCAGCAGCAAACGCGCATGGATTAAGGTGCGCGCCGTGGTAACCAAACGCGTGAAACCGCTGACTATCAATGGAAAAACCGTACACCAAATCGGCATTCCGCTGCACGGCGGCTGGGAAAACGTGTCAGGCCGACAGCAGTATCTGGTGAACTCGCTGACCCCGTTTGTCGGCGACTGCAACACCGAAACGCCCGAATACAAAGCCTTCTTGGTTAATATAGAAAAAGCATAAGGAACAGGAACATGGCACTGCAATCATTGGACATCAAACGCCGTTCCGCCACGGCAGACGTTACCCCGCCCCCCGGGGTGCGCAAACCCATAGAAATCGCCAAGCTGATTGACGTAACCACCTGCATCGGCTGCAAAGCCTGCCAAATGGCGTGCTCCGAGTGGAACGACATCCGCGATGAAATCGGCACCAACCACGGCGTGTATGACAACCCGATTGATTTGACTTCCAAATCTTGGACGGTGATGCGTTTTGCCGAACACGAAGAAAACGGCAAGCTAGAATGGCTGATCCGCAAAGACGGCTGCATGCACTGCGCCGACCCTGGTTGTCTGAAAGCCTGCCCATCGCCAGGGGCGATTATTCAATACGAAAACGGCATTGTGGATTTTCATCAAGAAAACTGCATTGGCTGCGGCTACTGCATCGCAGGCTGCCCGTTCAACATTCCGCGCATGGATAAAAAGGAAAACAAGGTTTACAAATGCACCTTGTGTTCCGACCGCGTGGCGGTGGGGCAAGAGCCCGCTTGCGTGAAAACCTGCCCCACAGGCGCGATTCAGTTTGGCAGCAAGGAAGACATGAAACTGCTCGCCGCCGCGCGCATCAAAGATTTGAACCATCGCGGCTACAAAAACGCGGGATTGTACGACCCGCAAGGTGTGGGCGGCACTCATGTGATGTATGTGTTGCACCATGCCGACCGCCCCACCTTATATAAAGGGCTGCCTGAAAACCCACACATCAGCGCAACGGTGAAACTGTGGAAAGGCTTGCTCAAACCCTTGGCAACCTTTGGTATCGCCGCCGCCGTGGCAACAGGCTGGCTGCACTACATCACCGTAGGCCCGAACCGAGCCGAAGAAGAAGCCCCCGAAGTCATCGGCAAAGAGGGCGACATCTTGAAACGTGAGGAGGACGCATAATGAAAAAAGAACGCTTAATCCAACGCTATAAACGCGCGGAACGTTTTAACCACTGGGTGGTGGCGGGCTGCTTTGTGTTGCTTGCCATTTCGGGCTTGGCGTTTTTCTACCCCGCGTTTTTCTGGCTCACGGGCATTTTTGGCACGCCGCAGTTGGCGCGCATGGTGCATCCGATTATCGGCGTGGTTATGTTTCTGGGCTTTTTCCGCCAGTTTTTGCGCTATTGGAAACACAACTTCATCAACAAGGAAGATGTGAAATGGATGATGGCGGTGCCGCAAGTGCTCAATGGGCATGAAGTGGGCGATGTGGGCAAATACAACGGCGGGCAAAAGGGGATGTTTTGGCTGATGACGGGCTGTATGCTGGTGCTGGGCATCACAGGCATCATCGCTTGGCGGCAATATTTTTCGGGCTATTTTGCCATTGACACCGTGCGCATCGCCCTGCTGCTGCACGCATGGGCGGCGACGATTTTGATTGCGGGCATTATTGTGCACGTTTACGCCGCTATTTGGATACGCGGCACGGTTCGCGCGATGACCGAAGGCGTGGTTACGCAAACTTGGGCGAAAAAACACCACCCCAAATGGTATCGCGAAGTGATGGCAAACGCGCATGAAACACCCAACGGCAGCGGCGAGAACGGCGATGGCACAGGCGGCAACGCAGCCAGCCAAACGCAGCCTGAAACGGCAAACGATATGCCTGCTGCGGCAGAAAACCAACCGCAAACGTGATGCAGTAAACACCCAGCCAAAGGCAGCCTGAAAACGGATTTGAGCGGATTTCAGGCTGCCTTTGTTTGGTAGAATGGCGGCTGTTGGGTTTTGTTGAAGGGTGTTTCAGGCTGCCCCTATCGTGCTTGATTTGGTAAACAGCAGGCAGCCTGAAAATCTTTGCCAAAACCAGTCATTCATGGCGTGTTGATGGCTCGCCGACATTTTGCCAACCAGTAAAACTCGTTGAGTGACGCTATTTGGCGACAAGCCGTCGCCGCTCCATTTTAGGTTTCAGGCTGCCTTTGGAGTTTGCACAGGCTTAAAATGGCGTTTCAGGCTGCCTAATCATCACAAATGTTTAATACTGCTGCCTTCTCCCCTACGTCCAGCCGAACGCAGCATTCTTTTTTCGGGAAAAAGCGTGCGCT
>CAJPSG010000311.1 GCA_905373195.1 Kingella oralis | reverse complement strand
CTTTGTTTGGGAAAGTGTTGCACTTGTGAGGCGAATGTAAGAGCCTGAAAACGGGCAGCACGTTTGCCGATGATTACAACAGCGACAATATCCGCACCCAAGTGAGCGGCGACGGCACAATCACCGTGGGCTTGAAACGCGAGTTGGACGTAACCAGCATCACCGCCACCGATACCAATGGCAACAAAACCGTTACCAACGGCGCAGGTACAACCATCACGGATAGCGCAAACAACCGCACCCACGTTGGCGCAAACGGCATCACCATCACCCCCACTGGTAAAAACACCGTAAGCCTAACAGGCGATGGGCTGAATAACGGCGGCAACAAAATCACCAACGTGGCAGACGGCACGATTGGCGCAAACAGCAAAGATGCCGTAAACGGCGGGCAGTTGCACACCGCGTTGAACAATATCAACACCAACATCGCCGCCGCCAAAACCGTGGTAACGTCTAACGACGGCAGCGTTAGCATCGCCCCCAGCACCAACGCCGCAGGCGCAAGCGTGTATGACCTTGCCGTGAAAACCGATGGTACTACCATCACCAAAGCCGCAGACGGCAGCCTGAAAGCCAACACCACTGCGCTCACGTCCGCCGCCAACGGCAGCATTGTTGCCCCCGCTGCCGCCGATGCAGGCAAACTCGCCACCGCAGGCGATATTGCCAACGCCATCAACCAAGCAGGCTTCAACCTCACCACCACCGCCAGCGCAGGCAGCGTGTCCGGCAGCAGCGTAGAGCGCGTGAACGCAGGCAAAACCGTTACCATTGATGCCGGCAAAAATATCCGCGTAACCCAATCGGGCAACACTGTGAGCATCGCCACCCAAGACAACGCCAGCTTTGACAGCGTTACCACGGGCAACACCAAAATCGACAACAACGGCTTGACGATTAACGGCGGCCCCAGCGTAACCCAAGCAGGCATTGACGCGGCAGGCAACAAAATCACCAACGTTGCCCCCGGTACCGACCCCACCGATGCTGTAAACGTGAGCCAACTGAACGCTCGCTTGGGCACAACAGGGCAAGTCGCCGCCGCCCAAATGCAACAGTTGGAAGACAAAATTGACAAAAACCAAGACCGCGCCAACGCAGGCATCGCAGGTGCAATCGCCCAAGGCACCATTCCCCAAGTTACCCGCCCCAGCGCGTTTGGCTTGGGCGTGGGCACAGGCTACTACGGCGGGCAATCCGCACTTGCCGTAGGCGCGTCTGCCATGACCGACGGCGGCAACTGGGTGTTCAAAGGCAATTTCTCCGTAAACAGCAAAGGACGCGTGGGCGCAGGCGTGGGCGCGTTGTTCCAATGGTAAGCGGATGCCGCGCATAATCTGACGCAGCAAAGTAAGGCAGCCTGAAAACGGGGAGAACCGTTTTCAGGTTGCCTTTACCCTCTCATCTTTTATCTTGAAACTATCCCATGCCCCGCATCACCCATTTTCTCCTATCCTGCCCGTCAGCAGCCGAGCTTTCGCCCAGCAACCCTGAACGGCAAACCGTTTTGCGGCGCACGCCCCAAAAATTATCATGGCGTTTTTGCGGGCGCAATCACACGCTGACAAACCGACATAGGCTGGCTGCCGCCCGTGGGGCGCGGATAAAATCGCCATTGTGGAAGCCCCGTTTGATGCCCGCCAAAATCAATCCTATCTGGTGGATGGTTACGGCGGCTACACGATTGGAAAGCGCAGTTGGCGGATTTTGTGGTGTATGACGTGGCGGCAACAAACAACGGAGTTGCCTTGTTTGCCTATTGTTTGCAAGACAGCTGGGATTATTGGATTGCGGCAGATATGAGCGATAACGGCGAAACGGCATCAATGCAAGTTGTGCGGATAAAATAGTTCGCGTGAAACAAGGCAGCCTGAAAATGGTAAAACCCATTTTCAGGCTGCCTTTTTTGTTTACAATCGCCCTTTTTCAACCCCCGTTCACACCATCATGTACCTCCCCAACAAAAAACGCCCGTGGCTGCCGTGGCTGGCAGGTTTTCTGCTGATTGCCTTTCTGGTTGCCTTTTTCCACTTTCTCGGCGGCATACTCACGCCGTTTATCATCGCCGCCGTGTTGGCGTATATCCTCAACCCGCTGGTGAGCAAGCTGGAAGCGCACGGCATCAAACGCGGGCGCGCTTCCATGTGGGTGATGCTGTTCGCGCTGTTTTTGCTCACCGCGCTGCTGCTGGTCATTGTGCCGATGCTGGTGCAGCAGTTGCAAAGCATCATCCAAAAGCTGCCGCAGTTTGCCGATTACATCCACCGCACCGCGCTGCCGTGGTTTAACCAAAAATTCGGGCATTACCTCTCGCTCAACAACGAAACCGCCGCCAACTGGCTGCGCAGCAACGCGCAAACCATCCAAACGCGCATCCAGCAAGCCTTGCCCGCGCTGATGCAAAGCGGCGCATCGCTGGCAACCAGTTTGAGCAACATCGTGCTGCTGCCGCTTTTGCTGTATTACTTTTTGCTGGATTGGGCGCGCTGGGAAGCGGGGGCGACCGAGCTGGTGCCGCGCCGTTATCTGGACACCTACACCCGCATCACGGGCAATATGAACACCGTGCTGGGCGAATTTTTGCGCGGGCAGCTGATGGTGATGCTGATTATGGGCTTGCTCTACGGCACA
>CAJPSG010000310.1 GCA_905373195.1 Kingella oralis | reverse complement strand
TTTCAGGCTGCCTGCCTCGGTTGCCCTGCTTTAATTATTGTTTCTTATCATTTTTCAGGACTTCTTATGCTGCACTTCTTCACGCGTTATTTTTCTAACGATATTGCGATTGATTTGGGTACTGCCAATACGCTGATTTACATCAAAGGCAAAGGCATTGTGTTGGATGAACCTTCTGTCGTAGCGGTGCAGGTGGACAACGCGGGGCGCAATGAAACGCTGGCGGTGGGCACAGAAGCCAAAAAAATGCTGGGGCGCACCCCCGGCTCTATCCAAGCCATCCGCCCGATGAAAGACGGCGTGATTGCCGATTTTGTGATTACGGGCAAAATGCTCAAAGCTTTTATCCGCAAAGTAAACAGCAGCAAGTGGGCAGCCGCTCCACGCATTGTGATTTGCGTGCCTTGTGGCGCAACGCAGGTGGAGCGAAAAGCGATTCGCGATTCGGCGCAAGAAGCGGGCGCATCCGCCGTTTATTTGATTGAAGAGCCGATGGCGGCGGCGATTGGCGCAGGCTTGCCCATTGAAGAACCCACAGGTTCTATGGTGGTGGATATTGGCGGCGGCACCACCGAAGTGGGCGTGATTTCGCTCAACGGTGTGGTGTATTCGCATTCCATCCGCGTGGGTGGCGACACCTTTGATGAAGCGATTATCCAATACGTTCGCCGCAACTATGGCATGTTAATCGGCGAAGCCTCCGCCGAAGAAATCAAAAAACGCATCGGCTCCGCTTTCCCTAGCACCGAAGTGAGCGAAATGGAAGTGAAAGGGCGCAACTTGGCAGAGGGCATTCCCCGCTCGTTTACCATCACTTCTAACGAAGTGCTAGAAGCATTGGCTGACCCATTAAGCCAAATTGTGCAAGCCGTTCGCAGCGCGTTGGAGCAAACCCCGCCCGAATTGGGCGCAGACATCGCCGAGCGCGGTTTGGTGCTCACGGGCGGCGGCGCATTGCTCAAAGGTTTAGACCGCTTGCTCGCCAAAAAAAACAATAATAAAAACAAAAGCCGCCACTAAACGCCAAGCAAAATCGCGCTGGCGGTTGTTGGTGGGTTGCGGAAAGCTGCCTGAAAATTGACGGGGTGTTTTCATCGGCGAGAGTTCAGAAAATTCAAGAGAGAGACCATGATTTTATTCAACAATGGCCACAACAAAGCACCGACAACGGGCGAAAGAAAGACGGTCCAGCCATAAAAATGATGCGTGTATCGCCAGCGAATAATCGTCAAAATGATTTCGCTGCACAACAGCGCGGCAAAAATCACCACCGCTTGCACGCCGTAGTGATACAACACAATTTGGCGGCGATTCTGGATAACGATATACGCGGCAACAATATAAGCCAGCGCATGCCCACCCAGCGCGGCATTGGTGCCAATATCCACCAGCAAGCCGAGTATAAAAGCCGTGCCAATATCCACGTTTTGCGAACGGTTGATTATCCAATACATCAGCATCAATGCTGTAAATTCAGGCAGCCAATGAAACAGGCTGCCTGAAAGTGGGATAAAATCAATCAAAATAGCCAGCAAAAAGCTAATGTAAATCAGACGCTTTGGGATTTTGCTATACAGAGTTTCGGATTCGGTCATGGTTTTGCAGAAGATGAACCTGCCGCCGCAGAGGCAGCCTGAATAAGGGTGGAATCGGTTTGCGGCAACACCAAAACATATTTGCTCACCCGCAGCGCCGCCATGGGTTTCAGCTCGGCGCGGTAAAACGGCGTGCCTGCATTGCGGCTGGTTAGCAAGACTTTGGCAACAGGAATGCCTGCGGGATACACGCTATCCAAGCCCGAAGTAACCAAAACATCGTTGGGTTGCAAATCAGCATCGGTGGGGAAATAGCGCAATTCAATATTGCCGCTGCCGCCATAAAGCAAGGTGCGAACGCCTGTTCGCGCCACCATAACGGGGATGGTGTTGGTGGTATCGGTGAGCAAGCTCACTTCGGCAGTCAGCGGATGCACTTGGGTTACTTGCCCCATCAAGCCCGCATCATCCACCACCGCGTCGCCTGCGCGAATGTTGTCGTTTGCGCCTTTATTGATGATGACTTTGCTGCCTATGGGTTCTTTGCCGTTGGAAATGATTTCGGCGGCGGTGGTGATGGTTAAACCGTGGTTTTTCAATGCCAACAACGATTGCAATTCTTCCAACTGCTTGGTTTGCATATCCACTTGGCTGGCGTGCAAACGCAGTTTGGCGTTTTCTTGCGTTAAGCGTTGATTTTCGCTGAGCAGATAGGTTTGTGATTGCAACAAGGCGTTGCTGTATTCATACCATTCAACAGGCTTGTTGGCTAACCATTGCAAGGGATAAAGCGAGGTGGCAACGTATTGCTTGACGGTTTTCACGGCGGAAAAATGGTTATCCAGCATCAAAAGCGCGATGGATGCTAGCGACAAGCAAATCAGTTTATTAACTGGGCGAATGCCCCGTTGCGTAAAAGAAAGCGATTCAGACATTGGAGCAGTTTTCAGGCAGCCTGAAAATCATTATGGGTTGTTGACAAACACAGAATTCATTCTGCCAATCATTTCAAGTGCCTTGCCCGAGCCGCGTGCCACGCAAGTGAGCGCGTCTTCCGCAATCAACACGGGCAAGCCTGTTTCTTCGGCGAGCAAGCGGTCTAAACCTTTGTGCAAGCCGTTCGCAGCGCGTTGG
>CAJPSG010000309.1 GCA_905373195.1 Kingella oralis | reverse complement strand
CATCAATCAGGCAGCCTGAAACCGTTTTCAGGCTGCCTTTGCCTATTCGGGCGATGCTCATCACAACCGCACCGCCCTCTTCCCCCGCCATTATCCGCCCCCGTCCCGCACTTTTTTCCTTTTTGATACAAATTCCTATTTAATTCCGCTTTTAACCCATCTTTACATCTTATTCCGTTCTTTTTACAATCCGCGTTTTTAATAATAATTCTTATTCAAAGAGAACCCATGAGAAATATCCAACCCACCCTCAAAGTCTGCCTGCTTGCCGTCTTGTCCACCTTTTCGGCGCAGGCAGTTTCCGCGCCTGCCGAGCAAAATTTGCAAAACGTGCAAGTGCGCGGCAAGCGTTTAGGCGCACAAAGCACCGTTGAGCGCAAAAAACGCGAAGACATAGACCGCGAGCTGATTCGCGACAACACCGATTTGGTGCGCTATTCGCCCGATGTGGGCGTGAGCCAAAGCGGAACGCGCCACAGCAAAGGCTTTGCCATGCGCGGCGTGGAAGGCAACCGCGTGGGCGTGAGCATTGATGGCGTGTCGCTGCCCGATTCGGAAGAAAACTCGCTGTATGCCCGCTATGGCAATTTCAACAACTCACGCATGAGCATTGACACCGAATTGGTGCGCGGCATTGATGTGGAAAAAGGCGCCAATTCGTTCAGCATGGGCAGTGGCGCATTGGGCGGCGGCGTGAACTATCGCACGCTGGACGCGGGCAATCTGCTGCAAGACGACAACCGGTTTGGCGGCTTGATTAGAAGCGGCTATGCGTCCAAAAACCGCGAATGGGCAAATACCGTGGGCTTGGCAACCGGCAACGAACGCGCCGACTTTATGCTGCTGTATTCCCAACGCCGGGGGAACGAAACCAAAAGCTCAGGCAAAGGCGAAGATACCATCGGCAGCGCGCGCGGCATTCCCGACCCGGCCAGACACAAATACCACAGCTTTTTGAGCAAATTCAATTGGCAATTGACCGATAACCAGCGTGTGGGCGTGGCGTTTAACGGGCAGCAAGGGCACAACCGCGTGAACGAGCTGTCGTACAATCTGCAAGAAAGCAGTTGGCGCGAGGCAGACGACATCAACTACCGCCGCAATCTGCATCTGTATCACGAATTTGCGCCCGCCCGCTATTTGAGCTTGGTGAAAACCGAATTTGACTACCAAAAAACCGATTTGGCTTCGGTGAGCGACAAAGGCTCGTATCCGCGCGATTGGAGCAAGCCCGATTTCCCGTTGGATTACAGCAAAAAAGATTTGGACGAGGTATACGACCGTCGCATGAAAACCACGTTCCACCGTTTGAGCCTGAGCTTGGACGGCAAGCCGTTCCAATGGGGCGGCACACATCAATTGTCATTTAAAACGTTTGTGAGCAAGCGCGATTTCAAAAACATCAACAGCGATTCTTATTATTTAGACGGCAAAGTGTACAACGTGAAAAGCACCATCCAGCATCCCGTGCAAACGCGGCAATGGGGCTTTTCGCTGCTGGACAGCATTCAATGGAACAGCCGTTTTTCCAACCAAATTGGCGTGCGCTACGACCACACGCGCCTAAACCCGCAAGCGTTAAACGAAAACTGCAATGCGTGTGAGACCACCATTCCCGCGCCCAGCTCGTTTCGTGCGTGGAATGGCTTTGTGGACACGCAATGGCGCATCAACCCAGCTTGGCGATTAAATTACCAAATCACCACGGGCTACCGCATCCCCACGGCTTCGGAAATGTATTTCACCTACAAACACCCCGCAGGCAACTGGCTGGCGAATCCCGATTTAAAAGCAGAACGCAGCCTGAACCAAACCATCACGCTATCGGGCAACGGCCGCTTTGGCAAAATGGATTTGAGCGCGTATCACACCCGTTATAAAAACTTCATTTTTGAACAGGAAAACGCGCCGATTGAAAACGGGCGGATGCAGCTTTATCAACAAATGGTGAACGTGGATAAAGCCCGCATCAGCGGTTTAGAGTTTTCAGGCAGCCTGAAACTGCCCAAAGGCTTCTCGCTTATGGGCAGCTTGGGATACAGCAAAGGCAGGCTAAACAACGGATTAAGCCAACTGCCCTTGCAACCCATCAAAGCCGTGATTGGCTTGGACTACGAGCATCCCGAGCAGCGTTGGGGCATTTTCTCGCGCTTAACCTATATGGGCGCGAAAAAAGCCAAAGACGCGCAAGTTTTGCACCACGAGCAAAAAGAAACCTGCCTAGCCTATGAAACCGAAGAAGATTGGTGGACAGGCGAAACCTACACCTATTGCGTGGACCGCAAGGTTGAAGCCGTGGAAAGCAAACAAGCCTTCCCTTATCTGAACCGTTCGGCAGTCGTGCTGGATGTGTTCGGCTATGTTCGCCCCACCAAAAACCTTACCCTCCGCGCCGGCGTGTATAACCTGACCAACCGCCGTTATGCCACTTGGGACAGCTTCCGCAGCATCAACATCCGCAGCACCACAGGCTCGGTGGATAAAGACGGCAAAGGCTTGGCGCGCTTCTATGCTCCCGGGCGCAATTATTCCGTGTCGCTGGAATACAAGTTTTAACCCGTTTTACCGTTTTCAGGCTGCCTCAAATAGCCCAAACCCCATTTAGGCAGCCTGAAAACCCTTTCAACCCCACTACAAAGGAAAAAAACCATGTCTCACCACCATCATCACTCAGAACAGCACGAGCCACGCGAATTAGCAGCATTTCTAAAAGCCA
>CAJPSG010000308.1 GCA_905373195.1 Kingella oralis | reverse complement strand
GGCGTTTAGCACAAAATACTACCGTTTCAAAAAATCTTAAAAAGTTCCAATAATGTATATTATGTTAAATATTTAGTTTAAAGATTATCTTTACATTTTCCTTACGCAATTCTGCCCTTTTCAAGCTGCCTGAAACCTATCTTTTTGCAAGAAAATTTTGTAAAATCTAGGTACTTGGTAACAAATTGCGTCAATCTTTTTTTCTTGCTGCAAATCAAAAAAGCCGAGTTTTTCGCATTTCTCTGTTGTGTTTTCTCATTTTAACCACGCCATATTTTTTAAGGACAGCTCGCAATGACTGCGCTTCTTCTTTACGCCTTTATTTATCTTTCGTTTGCTGTGGGAGCGGTTTTAATCTCACAAAAATTGGGCTTAGGCTCTGTGTTGGGCTACTTAATGGCGGGAATTTTAATAGGTCCTGTTTTACATTTTGTTGGCAAGGAAGCGGAATCTATTCAGCATATTGCGGAATTTGGCGTGGTGATGATGCTGTTTTTGGTGGGCTTGGAGCTTGCGCCTAAAATGTTGTGGCAACTGCGGCATAAATTGCTCGGGCTGGGCGGCTTGCAAGTTACGCTGACGGTGGCGGCGATTACGGGCATTTCTATGGCTTTGGGCTATAAATGGCAGATTGGCGTGGCGGTGGGCTGCATTTTGGCGTTGTCGTCCACGGCGATTGTGTTGCAAACGTATAACGAGAAGCAGTTGATGCAAACGGCTGGTGGGCAGGCTGGGTTTGCGGTGCTGTTGTTTCAGGATGTGGCGGCGATTCCGATGCTGGCGTTGATGCCGCTGTTGGCGACTTCGGGCATTGCGAAAAAAGGCGAAGGCGGGCATACAGCGGGCAATCTTTTGGCGCATCAACCCGGCTGGATTGTGGCGATTGTGAGCGTGGCGGCGATTTTGCTGATTGTGCTGGCGGTGCGTTATTTGGTGCCACTTATGTTTCGCATCATCATCAAAAGCCGTGTGCGTGAGATGTTTACGGTGTTTACATTGATGCTGGTAGTGGGCATTGCTACGTTGATGTCGTTGGTGGGATTGTCGCCTGCGCTGGGGGCGTTTGTGGCGGGGGTTACGCTGGCAAACAGCACTTATCGGCACGAAATGGAAAGCCGTTTGGAGCCGTTTAAAGGGATTTTTTTGGGGCTGTTTTTTATTACGGTGGGCGCGGGGATGAATTTTGCGATTTTGCAAAGCAAGTTTTTCCCGATTATTGGGATGACATTGGCTTTGCTGCTGGTGAAGGCTGCGGTGCTGTGGCTGCTGGCTAAGATTTTCAGGCTGCCTTCGTTGGCGACTAAATTATTTGCGCTGAGTTTGGCGCAGGCGGGGGAATTTGGTTTCGTGTTGCTGTCGATTGCACAGGCGAACCATGTTCTGCCGAAAACGGTGTTAGACCGCATTAACTTGGTGGTGGCGTTGTCTATGGTGCTGACGCCGCTGTTGTTTATTGTTTATGAAAAGGTTTTTGCACCGCGTGCGATTAAGGAAGAGAACGCGGAAAGCCGTCAACACGATACGATTGACGAGGAAAATCCTGTGATTTTGCTGGGGCATGGGCGGTTTGGGCAGCACATCAACAGCATGCTGACGGCTTGCGGCTACCACACCACGGTGATTGATAACCACGCGGAAATGGTGGAGGGCTTGGCGAAGCTGGGGATTAAATCGTATTACGGCGATGCGACTGACCCTGAACTCTTGGGTTCGGCGGGCTTGGCGCACGCGAAGCTGCTGATTGTGGCGATTGACGGCAAAAGCGACACCACGGCGATTGTGGAATATGTGCGCCGCCACTACCCTACCCTGCCGATTATTGCGCGGGCGCATGACCGTGTGCATGCTTATGATTTGCGCCATGCGGGGGCGAGCTACATTATCCGCGAGCTATCGGATTCTTCGGTGCGCGCGGGGCGCATTGCTTTGGAAAAACTGGGGATGCCGCCTGAAAAAGCACGTGAGTTGAGCAAATTTTATGCGGCGCGGGATCGGTATATGTCTGACCGCTTGGCGGAAGTGTACGACCCGAGCTTGCCGTTGTTTACCAATGAAAATGTGATGAGCGTGGTGCGCGAGGTGGACAGCGAAACGCAGGCGATGATGCAAACGATTTTGCACGATGGGCAGGTAGATTGGCATGAAAAAACGGAAATGCCTGAAACCAAAATGAAAACGGGTATTTCGTGATGCGCTACACGCTATCGCTGGCGCAGCGCGAGGATTTGCCTGAAATTGTGGCGATTTACAACAGCACGATTGCTTCGCGCCAAGCGACGGCGGATTTGCAACCTGTTACCGTGGCGGAGCGCGAGGCTTGGTTTACGGCGCATCAGCGGGAAAATCGCCCGCTTTATGTGGTGCGGGATGCGGTTTCAGGCTGCCTGATGGCTTGGGCGAGTTTGAGCGATTATTATCCGCGTGCGGCGTATCAGCGCACCGCCGAGGTAAGCATTTATATCCATGAGCAACATCGGGGCACGGGGTTGGGCAAATGGCTGCTGGGCGAGGTCATTCGGCGCGCGCCTGCGCTGGGGGTGCATCGGTTGATTGCGGTGGTGTTTGCGCACAATGAGCGGAGTGTGGCGTTGTTTCGTGGCTTTGGGTTTGCGGTTTGGGGGCGGCTGCCTGAGGTGTGCGATTTGGATGGGGTGTTGGCGGATGTGTTAGTGTTGGGGAGGGCGGTTTGAGTGGGGTGGGAAAATATGTTTTCAGGCTGTCTCTGT
>CAJPSG010000307.1 GCA_905373195.1 Kingella oralis | reverse complement strand
TCACAAACGGGGCAATCCCGTTGATGTCAAAGTAAACATTGTAAACAGGGCGCGTGTCATTAACTGCCGCATCGGATGCCACTTTGGGCTCGGCAACTTTCTTAACTTCGGATTGCCCGCAGCCAAACAAGGCTAATGCGGCAATCAAGGGAATTAAATGTGTTTTTCTCATCTTTTTTCTTTCGCGGTGTTCAGGCTGCCTCAGATTATTTGCGCAGGCTAATTACAATCGCTGCGCCGCGGTTGCGCCAAGTAATCGGAATCACAAACGAGCGGTCTTTGCGGGGCAATAAAATTTCATCGGGCGCACCGCGCAACACGATGGGCACAGAAATTTCAAATTCTTCGCCAAATTCGCTACGGGCATTGCCCGCAATAGTATTCGCCACTTCGCCCACCAAGTCCACCATCAAGGCTTCGCTGGTATCTTTTTCGCCAATCAGCACCAGCAAACGTTCCAGCAATTCTTTGGGAGCGGTGAAATACACCACGCCTTGATTTTTGCCTGAAATGGCAATCACGCCCGTGAAATCTTTGGCAGAAGGGATTTTGTTTTCAATCAAATAGGGCGTGCCCACCACCAGTTCCTCTCCTGCAATCATTTGCGCAAAATATTTTTGCACGCCGTCTAAAAAGACTTGTAATTTTTCTTCTTTCATAATCAACTCCTGAGTTAAAAATGCGTTTTCAGGCTGCCTTATTCCTCGCATGAGGCAGCCTGAAAAAAGGGTTAGTCTTCCAACATTTCGTTTAATGCTTGGAACAATTCTTCATCCGAAAAAGGCTTGTAGAGAAAGCCGCGTGCGCCCAGTTGCAAGGCTTTGATGCCTGTTGCTTTGTCGGAAAGGGCGGATACCACAAGAATATTGGCGTTTTCGTCTAGGCTGGTGAGCTGGTAGATGCACTCCAAGCCGTCCATTTTGGGCATGGTTAAATCCATGGTAACCACGTCGGGGTGGTGTTGGCGGTAGAGCGCGATGGCTTCTTCGCCGTTGGCAGCGGAAGCCACCACTTCAAAATCCATTGTGCCCGAGCCGCGCGAAATGCGGTTTCTAATCACGTTGGAGTCATCAACAATCATGATACGTTTAGACATAAAATCAAATCCTTATCTTAACTTGGGCAGCGTGAAGCTGAATCGGGTGTAACCATGCAAGCGGCTGGCAACGTTTACCGTGCCGCCCATCGATACGATGCGGTCTTTAATAATATCCAAGCCCACGCCGCGCCCTGCGTCTTCGGTGCTTTTTGCGGCGGTGGAGAACCCAGGGCTAAACAGCAAGGAAATCAGCGCGCGTTTATCTAGCTTGGTGGCTTCTTCGGCGGTGTATTTGCCCAAGGCTACGGCTTTTTGCGCGATGGCGGCGTAGTCAATGCCATTGCCGTCGTCTTCAAAGGTGAGCAAGAATTTGTCGCCTTGGTCTTGCAGGCTCATGTGAACGTGCCCTATGGGCAATTTGCCGCGTTGGCTGCGCACTTCGGGCGTTTCAATGCCGTGTACCACCGAATTGCGCAAGAGCTGAATGGCGACTTCGTTTACGATGCCATCCACTTTGCTGTTGCCTGTGGTTTCCAAGCCGCTGTATGTGAATGCTGCTTGTTTGTGGTTGCGGGCGGCGATGTCGGCAATAAAGCTGGCGTAGCGCGCGTTAGGGTTTTGCGCGGCGGTGGATTGCCCTGTGTTGCTCATCACCACAGGCGCGCCGCCGCCAATTTTGGCGAGCAAGTCTTCAATGGTGTGGTTCAAGCGAATTAACTCTTCCAGTTGCACCGCCAAGCCGAGGAAGTTTTCGCCCGATAGCTTGGGCATTTGTTTCAAGCGGTTCAAGCTGGCTTCAAAGTTTTCTGCCATGGTGGTGAAGCCGCCCAGTTTTAAGGCAGAAGATTCGCCTTTCATACTGTGCACTTCGCGGTAAATGGCGTTCACTTTTTCGTGCAGCGAGCTGGTGTTGTCGCTTTGCGATTTCAATATGGTGTTGATGTTTTGAATGTGTTGGTTGGTGTTGTCAATAAAGTCGTTTAACAAGGTACGGTCAGTGTGCAAAATGTTGCTCAACATTTCCAGTTGCACGTCGTTTTGCTCGCGCTCTTGTTCCATTTTTTGTTGCAACAGCACAGCATTGGTTACATCTTCCACGTTTACCAACACGCGGGCAATATCTTTGCCGTGATATACGCGGTGGAAGTTGAAATCCAGATAGCGTTCTTTGTCGTCAATTTTCACTTTTTGGTGAATCAAGGGGTTCAAAGAAGCAATCAAGCGTTCTTTGGTGCGGGGGTTGTAGAGCTGCCCCACGAAGTCGTTGGTGGTGTTCAAGTCGTTTGCGTTAATCAAGTTGCTTAACACGTCCAGCAAGTTTTTACCGCCCACATTTTTTTGCCCAATCAGGGTTTCTAGTTGTTTGGAGTATTGCGAACCGATGGTTAAGTCTCTATCCAGCAGGAACAAACCTGTGGTTACGGTGTCCATAATCTCGGTGGTTTCTTGTCTTGCTTCATCGGCGATTTTATCGGCGGTGAGCAATTTGCGGATGAAGTAGAACAAGAATAGGGCAAGGTATAACACCGCGCCCACAATACCGAAAATCTCTACGTTTCTTAATTGGTTGGTACGTTCTTCCAATTTAGCCCGTTTGTCTGCCAGCAGGAAGTTGGAGATTTCGGTGAAACGGGCGTTGTTGTTTTGCAAACTCAATAGCGCGGCATTCACCAACGAAGCGTCGGCAGCGGG
>CAJPSG010000306.1 GCA_905373195.1 Kingella oralis | reverse complement strand
TTTTCAGGCTGCCTTAATGCTTGGGTTTAGTGGTGATGATGCCCGTGCGCGCCATGCACATGGCCGTGGGCGATTTCTTCGGCGCTGGCTTCGCGCACGGCGGCAACCGTGCCTTTAAAGCGGATTTTCATGCCTGCGAGCGGGTGGTTGCCATCCACCACGGCTTTGCCATCGGCAACATCGGTTACGCGGAAGATAATCACGCCGCCGTGTTCAGGGTCGTCGGCTTCAAACATCATGCCCGGTTCCACTTCCACGGGGAACACTTTTACGTCTTCAATGCGGACTAACGCGGGGTCTTGCTCGCCGAATGCGTCGTTGGGCTGCATGGTGATGTCCACTTCGTCGCCCACGTTTTTATCGTGCAAGGCTTCTTCCACCAACGGGAAAATGCCGTCGTAGCCGCCATGTAGGTATTCAATCGGCTCGTGGGTTTTGTCTAACAGGTTGTTGTCTGCATCGTACATTTCGTAATGCAATGATACAACGGAGTTTTTTTGGATGCTCATGGGGTTTCCTTTGGTTGAATGCGCGGTGGCGAAGCGGCAAAGTATAGCATACACGGCTTAACCGCGCTGGCTGTTGCACTCGGGCGACAGGCGCAATGCGCCGATGGGTCTTGATTCTAGTCAATTATTTTGGCATTAGCGCGTTTTTATGTGGACAAAATCTGTTTTAACACAAATAAATATGCGATTTGATTGCGCAGTAGTCTAATTTCATGCACAATGCGCGCGTTTTGTGGCATAACGAGTATGCAATAACAATTATTTGCTTACTCGTTTTGCTTTTTATTCAACGACATAAATAATGTAAAGGTGTTAAATATGAAAAAATCACTACTGTCTGCGGCTTTGTTGTCTTTGATGTTGGCTGCTTGCGGCGACAACCAACCTGCTGCAAACCAAGCGGCTTCTGCGGTGCAAGAAGCGGCTTCTGCTGTGGCGGCTGAGGGCGCATCTGCGGCATCTGCGGCGCAAGGTGCTGCGGTTGAAGCGGCTTCTAACGCGCAAGCTGCGGTGGATTCTGCGGCTTCCGAAGCCAAAGGCGCAGCTTCTAATGCGATGTCTGCGGGTGCTTCTATGGTGGAAGCAGCGGCTTCTGCTGCTAAATAATGTGTGCAAACCCATATTTGTAGTTGCGTGAATATGGGTTTTCGCTGACAAAGGCTGGATACTTTTGGGTATTCAGCCTTTTGTTGTTTGGGCGGGGGATGAGGCAGCCTGAAAATGGGGTTGGGAATGTAGGTTGCTGGGAGTGGAGGGATGGCAGGGTTTTCAAATAGTGGGGAAACGGGGAAAATCGCGCTTTCGCGGCAGGATGGGCGGATGGTTCTGCGGTGGTTTATTTATTGTTTATTGTTTTCAGGCTGCCTGAAATCTTTGCCAAGTGGTTTTTGGGATGGGCGGATGTTTTTTGTATCCGTTGCGGTTAAGACTCTTTGGCAAAGATGGTTTCAGGCTGCCTTGTGGTTTAAGGAAGCCGAGTATGTTTAAAAAATGGATGAAGCGCGTGTTGCCGAAAAAACGCGCGGCGGGCAAGGTGCGTTGTGTGCGCCATGCAGTGAAATTGCCTGTGCGCAATCAGGCGGCGTTGCGGGTGTTGGAGGGCTTGCATCAAGCGGGGTTTGAGGCTTATTTGGTGGGTGGTGCGGTGCGCGATTTGTTGCTGGGGGTTGAGCCGAAGGATTTTGACGTGGCAACGAGTGCGACGCCTGAACAGGTGGAGCGGTTGTTTCGCCGCAGTCGGATTATTGGGCGGCGGTTTCAGATTGTGCACGTGATGCAGGGCGGCGAGACGATTGAGGTGAGCACGTTTCGCAGCGGCGGGCGTGTGATGCAGAATGCCAGCGGGCGGATTATGCGGGATAACGCTTATGGCTCGTTGGAGCAGGATGCGATGCGGCGCGATTTCACTTGCAATGCGCTGTATTACGATGTGGCGGCGCAGCAGGTGTTGGATTTTCACGGCGGCTGGGATGATGTGGCGGCGCGGCGGTTGGTGATGATTGGCAATGCGGCGGAGCGCTATCAGGAAGACCCTGTGCGGATGCTGCGGGCGGTGCGTTTGTCGGGCAAATTGGGCTTTGCGGTGGAGGCGGCAACGGCTGCACCGATTGGCGAGATGGGGCAACTGTTGCAGCATGAGCCTGTGGCGCGGTTGTTTGATGAATTGCTGAAAATTTTGCTGTCGGGCAATGCGGTGGGCTGCTTGGCGGCGTTGCGGCAGCTGGGCTTGGCGGATGCGGTGCATCCGTTGCTGTCGGCGATGCTGCGGGCGGCGGATGGCGGGGCGTATCATGTGGGCATGCTGGCTTTGCAGCAAACGGATGCGCGGCTGGGGGCGGGGAAATCGGTGTCGGTGGGGTTTATGCTGGCGGCGTTGTTTTGGGCGGATTTGGCTGCGCGTTGGCAGGATGAAATAGGGCAGGGCGCGGGGGCGGCTGCGGCGATGGGCGCGGCGGTGAATGGGCTGCGCGATGATATGGAGCGCGGTTGGGGCGTGCCGCAGCGGTATTCGGCAACGATGCGGGAGATTTGGCTGTTGCAGCCGCAGTTTGCGCATCAGCGCGGCGGTCGTCCGTTTCGCTTGCTGGCGCAGGCGCGCTTTCGGGCGGCGTATGATTTTTTGCTGTTGCGCGCGCAAATGGATGAGGATTTGCAGCCGCTGGCGGATTGGTGGACGCGCTTTCAGCACGCTTCGGATGCGGATAAGCGGGCGATGGTGGAGGCGGCGGGGC
>CAJPSG010000305.1 GCA_905373195.1 Kingella oralis | reverse complement strand
TTGCGAGCATTTTTAACGCAGTAGCCGCGTTTTTAGGGCATTAAAGATGCCTATGCAAATAGTGAATGCAGGTTCTAACAACCGATGTGGCTTGTTGCCAAACGCAATACAAGCAATCCCAACCCGCTTTTAATGCGGGCATTTTTTTATCTATTGCAAATGAAATCCTGCCCTCTTTCCCTTTTTTAACACCATTCCAATAAAGGAAATCCCATGAGCGAATACCTCTTCACTTCTGAATCCGTGTCCGAAGGGCATCCCGACAAAGTTGCCGACCAAATCTCCGATGCCATTTTGGATGCCATCTTCGCGCAAGACCCCCAATCGCGTGTTGCCGCTGAAACGCTGGTTGCCACCGATTTATGCGTGTTAGCAGGCGAAATCACCACCACCGCCCAAGTGGACTACGAACAAATCGCCCGCGACACCATCGCCCGCATCGGCTACACCGACCCCAGCCTCGGCTTTGCCGCCAGCACCTGCAAATTTTTAGTGAACTACGGCGTGCAATCGCCCGACATCGCCCAAGGCGTAAACGAAGGCGAAGGCATTGACCTGAACCAAGGCGCGGGCGACCAAGGCTTAATGTTTGGCTACGCCTGCGATGAAACCCCCACGCTGATGCCGTTTGCCATTTATTACAGCCACCGCCTGATGCAACGCCAAAGCGAAGTACGCAAAAGCGGCTTGCTGCCTTGGCTGCGCCCCGATGCCAAAGCGCAATTAACCGTGGCATACGACAACGAAACAGGCAAAGTAACCCGCATTGACACCGTAGTCCTTTCCACCCAACACGCGCCCGAAATCGGCTACGAAGAACTGTGCAACGCCGTGAAAGAACACATTATTTTGCCCGTGCTGCCCAAAGAATTGCTCACACCCGAAACCAAATACCTGATTAACCCCACAGGCAAATTTGTCATCGGCGGCCCGCAAGGCGACTGCGGCTTAACAGGGCGCAAAATCATTGTGGACACCTACGGCGGCGCAGCCCCACACGGCGGCGGCGCGTTCTCGGGCAAAGACCCCAGCAAAGTGGACCGCTCCGCTGCGTATGCAGGGCGTTACGTGGCGAAAAACATCGTTGCCGCAGGGCTCGCCAGCCAATGCCAAATCCAAATTTCCTACGCCATCGGCATCGCCGAGCCCACTTCCATCTCGGTGGACACCTTTGGCACAGGCAAGCTCAACGAAGCCGAGCTGATTAAACTGGTGCGCGAACACTTTGACCTACGCCCCAAAGGCATCATTCAAATGCTGGACTTACTGCGCCCCATCTACGGCAAAACCGCTGCCTACGGACACTTCGGGCGCGAAGAACCCGAGTTTACATGGGAGAAAACCGATAAAGCCGAAGCATTGAGAAAAGCGGCTGGCTTGTAATCGTTATTGGTAAACATAAGGCAGCCTGAAACGGATAAACTGCGTTTCAGGCTGCCTTATGTAGTTATTAAGGCAGCCTGAAACGCCATTCCGCAAAACCAAAATCCACTTCAATCCTGTTAAAATTACTTCCTATATTCAACCCCTAACCCGCCAAAGGCAGCCTGAAAATGCTCATTAAAGAAATGGACGAACGCGAGCGCAACCGCGACCTTGCTGAACTCAAAGCCTTGCTTCAACTACCCCACGTTCCTCCCTATACCAAAGAACAAATTAAACAAACCATCCGCAACATCCAATCAGGCTTAAAAGGCGAAAAAGATGCCGCCTATCACATCAACTTTTATTATGAAAATCACAAAAATTGGGCGATTATCCACGACTTGCGCCTAGAAGTGGACGGACATTCTGCCCAAATTGACCACTTGTTGATAGACCGCTTTTTAGAAATCTATGTTTGCGAAAGCAAGCGATTTAATGAAGGCATTGGCATCAACGAACATGGCGAGTTTTTTTCGGTAAATGCAGACAGAAAACATAAAGCTATTGAATCGCCTATTGAGCAAAACAACCGCCACAAGCTCATTCTTAAACGATTGTTTGACAGCGATGAGATTATCTTGCCCACGCGACTTGGCTTAAAAATGAAACCGTCATTGCACAGCCTGATTTTGATAGCCAACACATCCAAAATCTATCGTCCCAAAAATGGTAAAAATGTGGACGATTTAGACAGAGTGATTAAAGTGGAGCAGCTGCGTAAACGTATAGACAAAGATTTTATGGGTAATAGCCCATCTGAGTTAATGCACCAAGTTACATCCGTTGCCAAAATGATTTCTTCCGAAACCTTGGAAGAATTTGCCGAAGATTTAGCCAGCTTGCATACACCATTAAGAATAGACTGGAAAAAACGATTTGGCATTACCGATAGGCAGCCTGAAATAACCGTTCGCACGCCCGCTTTGCAAGCTGCTGCAACGGTTGCGACCAAGCGCGCAAGCATCCCACCAGCAGCACCCGCTATTGCACAACCCACTGCGCCGCAACCCACGCAACCACAACGTCTATTCTGCGCCGCCTGCAAAAAAACCGTGAGCCAGAACGTTGCCAATTTTTGCTGGAACAACCAAGCCAGATTTCACGGCAAAGTGTATTGCTACGATTGCCAAAGAAATGTGGGCAAGGCTTAATTGAGGCAGCCTGCGGAGCATAGCGGAGTTGCGAAGCTAAAACCAAAAAACGACTGAACACATGCCAGCATTCAGTCGTTTATCCATTTTCAGGCTAAAACTTTCGCAAAACCCAAAATAAAACAAGAAATAGTTAATTTTCCGTCATTCTCGCGTAGGCGGGAATCTTG
>CAJPSG010000304.1 GCA_905373195.1 Kingella oralis | reverse complement strand
CTGACCTTCTTTGTTTGGGAAAGTGTTGCACTTGTGAGGCGAATGTAAGTGCCTTAATATCAAAAAGCAGCCTGAAACAGGTTCGCCATCAATCGGCGCAGCCACCCGCTGTTTTGTAGGTTAAAACAGGCTTCATCCGCGCCACCAGTTCAATCAGCCCAAAATTGCGCATGGCAGCGATTATGCTGTCTATTTTTTTGTAGGCTTGCGGCGCTTCCTCAAAAATCAAGGCTTTATCTTCACACACCACCGCGCTGCCGAATACGGTTTGGCGCAGGCTGGCGGCGGAATATTTGTGCGACAGCCGCGCTTTGCATTCGCCATGCTGCCATTTGCGCCCCGCGCCGTGCGCCAATGAAAACAAAGCCGCCGCGTTATTCGCAGTCGGGCGCACCAGATAGCTGTAATCGCCGCGCGAGCCTGGAATCACCACCAAGCCACAATCGGAGGGCGTTGCGCCTTTGCGGTGCAGCCAGCCTACTTGCTTATCTATTTGAATGGATTGCAAAAAACTGTGATGCACATCCAGCAAACACGCGCCTTCCGCGCCCCAACGCGCCAGCATACGCTCGGTAATCAGACGGCAATTGGCGCGGGCAAAAGCCAGCGCGTTATCGTGTTCGGCAAGGTAGGCGGCGGCTTCGGGTGTGTTTTCAGGCAGCCCTGCATGGTTGAATTTGTCCACATGGCGGCGCAAAATGTGCTGCCCCAAACCGCGCGAACCGCTGTGCACCAACAGTTGCAGGCATTGCGGGTTAAACGCGGCGGGCAGATGCTCGGGCGCGTAAACCGTGTCCACCGCTTGCAGCTCGGCAAAATGGTTGCTGCCGCCAATCGTGCCCAAGGCAGCCTGAAACGGATGATTGGGCAGCAGTTCGTTGATGCGCGCTTGCCAATCGCTGATCAGTGGTGCGTCTATGCTGCCCAGTTGTTTGACCAATTTGCTGGTTTTGGCTTTGCGTGTGGATAAATCGGTTTACCAGAACGCCATGCCGCAGCCGATGTCGTTGCCAATCAGAGCGGGATAAAAATGCCCAACGCTGAAAAACGCCGCGCCAATGGGATAACCGCGCCCTGCGTGTAAATCGGGCATGCCTGCTACGCGCTGAATGTGCGGCAGCTTGGCGGTGGTTTCTAATTGTTGGATGACGTTGCCTTCTACACAAGTGTTTGAATTTTTGATGATAATAATTTGATTGCCCATGATGGGATACTTTCTTTTACTTTTGTTGAGACGTATTTCAGGCTGCCTTAATGGTATGGCAGTAAACAGTCTAAACAATGATTTTGAGAAAGCAGCCCGAACGGGCGATTAGATAACGCGCTGTGCGTTCAGGCTGCCAAGTTGGATGGTGGTTTAAGCGATGGTTTGCATGGTTTATCCTTTCTTGGCAATGGGTTGAACATAAGGCGCGGATGATACGTGCGAGGAGCGGGGGCTTGGCAACGATGGCGTGGAAAAAGGCGAAAAGTGTGGTTTTTGCTGTGTCAATGCGTTTTCAGGCTGCCTATGGTGTTGAGGCAGCTTGAAAACCTTTACACATTCTTAACACGTTCCTAATTGTCTCCTAATTTTCGTTTTCTATACTGCAAGCGTTGTCAAACGACACGCGTTGTCAAACGACACGCTTTTTTAACACTTAATAGGAGTAACACCATGAAATTAATCAACAAAACCGCTGCCGTTTTATTTGCCGCTGCATTCGCTTCTCTTTCTGCCCCTGCCTTGGCAGACGGCGATTATTTGCACTACGAGAAAAATCGCGCCAGCTACATCACGCATGAAAAAGCGGCGCAAATTGCGGTAGCAAAAGTGGGCGGCGGGCAAGCAACGGATATGGAATTTGACCGCAGCCGCAACAAGCCTGACCATTTTGATGTGGATGTGCGCATGGCGAATGGGCAGAAGTATGAAGTGAAAGTGGATGCGAAAACGGGCGCGGTGTTGCCTAGCCATTTGGATGATTGATTAAGCACGCTGTTTGAGGCAGCCTGAAACGAAGTTCAGCGTAGCTAAAACAGTTTTCAGCGAAGTTCCCTTTTCTTGTGAGTTTGGACGTGCTTAGCGCGTCCTTTTTTGCGTGGGTTTCATGTGAAACGTTTACGCGGGTTTTAACTGCATGACAAGATGCGGACGATGCCGTTGGCGATTCGAAATTTCACTTCTTTGCCTGCGATGGTTGCGCCGTAGATGCGCTCGGGGAGGTCTTGATAGGCGGGGCGTGGGTCTTGGGCGAGGCTTTGTTCTATGAGAGCGCGTTGTTCGGAGGTGAGCTGCTCGGGGTGGCTTTCAGGCTGCCAGATAACGGTGAGCAACTCGGGCACGCTGTTGACAAAGCCTGCGCGGGCTTGGGGATGAGCTTCGGCAAAGGGGATGTAGGGTTTGATGTCTAGAATGGGCGTGCCGTTGAGCAGGTCGCCACCTTGGCAATGGATGTGCACGCGGCGGCTGGCGGTGTCTATGCGGATAAGGCGCAGCAGGGAAAGCCCGATGTGGTTGGGGCGGTGTGGGCTGCGGGTGGCGAATACGCCCATTTTTTGTTTGCCACCAAGGCGCGGTGGGCGCACCATTTGCGCCCAGCCTTCGCTGATGGCATCGTGGAACAGGAATTGTAGCCAGATGTAGTCAAAACCGTCTAAGCCGCGCACGCTGTCAGCAGTGAATTCGGGGTTGAGGATAAGGGTGATTTGGGCGGCGGGGACGAGCTGAAAACTGTTTTAGCTACGCTGAACTTCGTTTCAGGCTGCCTCAAAC
>CAJPSG010000303.1 GCA_905373195.1 Kingella oralis | reverse complement strand
TTGTGCCGTCTTCTTCCGGCTTGGCGGTGCTGTCTATGCCGATTATGGCGCCGCTGGCGGATACGGTGGGCGTGCCACGCCATATTGTGGTGAGCGCGTATATGTGGGGGCAATATGCGATGCTGTTCCTTGCGCCCACTGGGCTGGTGCTGGTTACGCTGCAAATGTTGAATATTCCGTTTAACAAATGGGTGAAATTTGTGCTGCCGATGATTGGCGCATTGCTGGCGATTGCCACGGTGATGCTGCTGACGGAAGTGGCGTTGAGTTAGCTGTTGTTAGCGGATAGAGATTAGCCCATCGGGACTTTGGAGGTCTGGTGGGCTGATTTTTTTGAGGGTGGTTGTGATGAGGCAGCCTGAAAATGCTTTTACGCTGTTTTCAGGCTGCCTTTGTTTGCATAATGGGGCAGCCTGAAAAGGAATGGGCGCGTAAACGCGGGCGCAAATGTTGGGCAGCCTGAAATGCTTATCCGCGCTTCTTACGGCTTGCTGGCAAGCCGTGCGCTGGCATGGTGGGATGGATGGGGCGATATGCCATTAGCCATTGCCGTGCCGTAGAAAACTTTATTTTCAGGCTGCCTTTCCATCGTGCAATACGGGCGCAGGGCAGGGAGGTAAGTTCTGCGTTCACTCCGCGCGGCTGTGTTCATCCGCCACCGTTTTTGCCGTTTCGCTGTCCAATTCGCTTAACACGCCTTGTTTCATAGAGATAATGCGGTCGGCGTGGTGGAAATATTTGTCGTCGTGGCTGATGGCGAAGATGGTGCTGCCGCTTTGTTTGAGCAGGGGCAGCAGTTGTTCGTAGAAAATGCGGCGAAATTGCGGGTCTTGGTCGGCGGCCCATTCGTCTAGGATGATGATGCTGCGGTTTTCCAGCGCGGCGGCGAGCAGCCCGAGCCGTTTTTTCTGCCCTTGCGAGAGTTTGCGGTTGAGGATGCGGTTTTGTTCTATTTTGACTTTTTCGTCTAGTTGCAAATGGTTGAGCCAGTGGGCGATTTGGGCTTGGGCGGCGTCTGCGCCGATGCCGTCCACCAGTTGTTCAAAAATATGGAAGTCGGTGAACACGCTGGCGAACAGTTGGCGGTAGGCGGGGCGGTTTTCGGCGGTGATTTCGGTGTCGTCCACAAAGATTTTGCCTGATGCGGGGGTGTACAGCCCGGCGAGCAGCATGGAGAGGGTGGATTTGCCTGAGCCGTTGCCGCCGATGAGAAACAGGGTTTCGCCGCGATGGATGGTGAGGTTGATGGGTTGCAGGGCGAAGGTTTGCCCGCCTTGCTGGGGGTAGGCGTAGGTGAGGTTTTCTAGGCGGATGGTGCACCAGTTTTCAGGCAGCCTGAAAGGGCTGTGGAAGGGAGTGGCGTAGTCGGCGAGCCCTAAATCGGCAAGGGCTTGCAGGGCGACTTTGCTTTGGGCGAGCAGGGGGAATGCGCTGACGGCGGAGGAAAGCGGGGCGCGCATGAACAGCAGGGTTAGGGTGAGGGCGGCGGCATCGGTGTTGCTTGCCCAGCCGTGGTAGCTGGCGAGGTAGTAGATGATGCCCACGGTGGCGAGCATGATGCTGTTGCCCCAGTTGAGGGCGAGGGCGTGGTAGGCATCGGCGCGGATGTGGGTGTCGCGGCGTTCGGCGGCGGTAGGCAGGACTTCTTGGGTGTAGAAGCGTTCGGCGCGGTAGCGGTTGAGGGTAAGCTCTTTGTGTCCGTTGAGGCTGGTTTCGTAGTGGCGTTGGATTTCGTCTTCGCTGCGGCGCATTTGGCGGAAGCTGGCGAAGTGGCGTTGTACCACAAAATGGGTGCCCGCTATCATCAGCATCATCATCAGCAGGGTAACGGCGAACAGTTTGGGCGACAGCGCGAGCATATAGGCGCAGCAGGCGAGCACAAACAATGCGCCTTGCACCAGCTCGGGCAGCCGTGTAAACGCAAACGACAGGCTGCGGATGTCGCTGCCGAGGCTGGCTAGGATTTTAGGCTTGCCAATCAGCTGGATTTGCTCTTCGTGCGAATCCATGATGCGTTTGACGAGCTGGGTTTGCATCTGGCACACAAAATTCTGCCCGATTTTGGCAAGCTGAATTTGCGCGTAGTTGGCGGCGATAAAGTAAAACGTAACCAGCAGCAAAAAGGGCAGCAGCCCGCCGCCGTTGCCTTGCAGCAGATGGCGGTTGATGTAGGACAGGATGCCGATGCCCAGCGCGCCTGATAGGGTGGTGAGCGCGAGCATTTGCAAAAACGGGCGGCGGTGCTGGGTGTAGATGAGTTTGATTAAATCCATGATTTTTTTATGGCTGGATGGGAAGTAGAGGGGGATTTTAGTGGAAAAACGGTTTTCAGGCTGCCTTAATTGGGCGGGCAAGGGTGAGGCAGCCCGAAACAAAATGGAACGGCGACGGCTTGTTGCCAAATGGTGTATTCAACAGGGTTTTACTGGTTGGAAAGCTGTCGGCGAGCCGACGACGCGCCATCGGTTGCGGGTTGCGCAAAGGTTTTCAGGCTGCCTTAATTGGATGGGCAGAGGCAGCCTGAAAACGAGTAACAAGGCAACACCATAGAAAAGCGCGTAAACAGCAAGCCCATTCGCAGCAAGCAACGAATGTTTGCTAAAATGCTGCCTGATTTTTCAGACTGAAATCTTTTCAAACCCCCAATCTATCCCACCATCATCATTCTCGCGCAGGCGGGAATCTGGGTAAAAATCAAGCAATAGATTGTTTTGACGAAAATTGATGACCACCAAGCAAGATTCCCGCCTGCGCG
>CAJPSG010000302.1 GCA_905373195.1 Kingella oralis | reverse complement strand
AGGCAGCCTGCGGAGCGTAGCGGAGTTGCGAAGCTAAAATCAATCTATCCAGCAAAACCCGCGTGGCAGAACATCAAGCGGTTTTGTTTTTTCAGGCTGCCTTTGGGGCTGATAGCAAAGGTAGGGCTGCGGTGGGGTGCAGAGGCTTGCCCCTGCTCGTGGTAGGCGGCGAAACGCCTGCTCTGGCGGAAGTTGAGGGATTTTAAAAGGCAGCCTGAAAATTCATTGTGTAGTTTTTTTCCGTGCCGTAGCTTTGGGTGAGGACAAATTGGCGCGCCTGCATCAGCGCGGTAAGCTGGGCGCGGCTGAGCTTGTCGGGGTCGCCTGCGGTTTCGGAAATGGACACGATGCCATCGGGGCGCAATAGGCGGTGGAACTCTTGCAAATAGGCGGCTGGGTCGGCAATTTCGCCGAGCACGGTAATCAACACAATGCGGTCAAAACTGCGGCTGGGCAAGGCAAACGGTGTGCCTTGGCAAAGATAATAGCGCACGTTGTGGATGGCGCGTTTCGCCAGCCGTTTTTGCGCGTAGGCAAGCATTTGCGGCTGAATATCCGCCAGCACCAATTCGCCTTGCGGCACAGCCTGCGCCAACGCGGGGCTGAAATAGCCTGCGCCGCAGCCCATTTCCAGCACGCGGTGCTGCGACGACAAATGCAGCCGCTCCACCACTTACCGTGGCGACAGGGCGATATTGCGCAGGGGGATAAGCAGGGTGAAAGCGAGTTGGTGCGGGAAGACTGTGCCTTTTTGGGTTAAGCCTTGCCAGATGGTTTTGAGCGTGGAGAACATGGTTTGCTTGGGTTGGGAATGGTTTGGATGGCGTTGAACCGCGTTTCAGGCTGCCTAACGGGGCAACATAGCGGCAGCCTGAAAACAAGTTTATGCGTACAATTATACCTTTACCCCGCAACCCTCGCCCACCATGCCCCAAGTTGATTTTCAGGCTGCCTCCGCCGCCGACGATGCTGATTTACGCCAACTGCTGCGCGATAATCCCATGCAGCAAGGCGGTTTAACCCTATCGTTTCGGCGCGAGCCGTCTTATTTTGCCGCGTGCAGCGTGCTGGGGCAAAGCGCGGAAGTGTTTGTCGGGCGCGACACGCAAACAGGCACGCTGGCCGGCGTGGGCGCGCGCTATCGTTTCCCCGCCTACATCAACGGGCAGGCGCAAAGCATCGTTTACCTTGCCGACTTGCGCGTGCAAACCGCCTACCGCAACAGCATCCACCTGCGCCGCGCCTATCAATTCCTGCGCCAACGCCACGCCGCCGACCCCGCGCCCGTGTACACCAGCATGATTTTGCAAGACAACCGCGCCGCGCTCGCCACGATTGCCGCCCAACGCGCAGGCTTGCCGCCCTATCACGCGCAAGGCACGGTACACACCCCGCTGATTCTGCTGGACTGGCAAAAACCCACCCTCGCCGCTCCCTGCGCCATCCGCCGCGCCACCGCCGCCGATTGGGCTAATATCGTCGCCTTTCTCAACCGCGAAAACGCCCGCTACCAATTCGCCCCCGTGTACCACGAACACGATTTAACCAACGGACGATTGCGCGGAATGCAGTCTGAAAACATCCTGCTTGCCGAAGCAAACGGCAGCATCACCGGCACGCTCGCCCTCTGGCAACAAAGCGCGTTTCGCCAACTCCACATAGATGCCTACCACGGCGCATGGCGGTTTATCCGCCCCGTTTACAACGCTCTCGCCAGGTTTACCCCGCTTGCGCCGCTGCCCCGTGCAGGTGAAGCCCTAAAATACGCCTATCTCTCGCTGATGGCGGTGCAAAATGACGATTTAGCCGTGTTCCGCGCCCTGCTGCGCCACGCCTACCGCGCCAGCCACGGCACAGGGCTGCACTACCTGATTGGCGCATACCACGAACGCCACCCGCTGCAAGCCGCCTTCGCCGATTACGCCCGCATCCCCAGCGGCGGGCAGCTGTTTACCGTGCAGTTTGACTGCGAAGCCTATCCGCTGGATACGCGCGTGCCGTATGTTGATGCGGCAGCGATATAAATCTAAAATTAGGCAGCCTGAAAACACCAGCATCAACCCATCTCATTTCAGGCTGTCTATAACCCCTTATCTAACCAATCCACAAGGAAATACTCCATGAAACCCACTCTCGTCGCTCTCGCTCTCATTCCCAGCCTAGCCCTTGCCGCCCCCGCATGGAAAACCATCCGACAAGCCAGCGGCGACCTCAACGGTGATGGGCGCGCTGATAAAGTCATTATTGAGCAACAACAAGATCCGCGCAAAATCATCCAAAACAAAAACCTCGGCGCGCCCAAACTCAACACCAATCCACGTCGTCTTACCGTATTGCTCGCCAGCACAAACGGTTTTACGCCTGCCGCCCAAGCCAACTGGCTGCCGCCCGAAAGCGATGCTGAAGCCCCCTGTTTAGAAGATCCCTTGAACGACATTACTATTAAAAAACAAGTACTGACTATCAATATGTCCTATCTGTCTTCCTGCGGCTCATACGGCACAGAGCAAAGCAAATATTTATACCAACTCCGAGATAGCAAATTTACCCTTATCGGCGCAGAGTCCAGCAGTTTTAGTCGCAGCGGTGGCTACGGCACAGCCGTGAGCATCAATTTCAATACACACAAAATCAAAGCCTCAGGCTACATCCAAATTTTTGAAGAAGAAAACGGCGCAACGCCCAAAAAACAGCAAGACCGCTGGACTGCCCTCAAAAGCAAAAAAATCTATACGCTTGCCGACAAACCGCCTGCGCCTTATAG
>CAJPSG010000301.1 GCA_905373195.1 Kingella oralis | reverse complement strand
TTTCAGGCTGCCTTATTCGCTCAACAGCCTTACCCGCGAATCCGCTCAATCTTCGCGCCCACGCCGCCGAGCTTTTTCTCAATGTATTCGTAGCCGCGGTCTAGGTGGTAAATCCTGTCCACAATCGTTTCGCCGCTGGCCACCAAGCCCGCCAACACCAAGCTGGCGGAGGCGCGCAAATCGGTTGCCATCACGGTTGCGCCCGATAGCGATGCCACGCCCGACAGCAGCGCGGTATGCCCATCCACCGCAATATTCGCACCCATGCGGTTCAGCTCAGGCACGTGCATAAAGCGGTTTTCAAAAATGGTTTCGGTTACCCTGCTCACGCCCTCTGCCACCACGTTCATCGCCATAAATTGCGCCTGCATATCGGTGGGGAAAGCGGGATGCACGGCGGTGCGGATGTTCACCGCTTTGGGGCGTTGTTGCATTTCTATCGTAATCCAATCCTCGCCCGTGGTGATTTTTGCGCCCGCTTCGGTGAGTTTGTCTAACACCGCTTCCATGGTTTTGGGCGCGGCGTGGCGCAGGGTTACTTTGCCGCCCGTCATTGCCACCGCGCAGAGAAATGTGCCCGCTTCAATGCGGTCGGGCACCACGCTGTGCTCGCAGCCGTGCAATTCGTTCACGCCTTCCACCGTCATGGTAGATGTGCCGATGCCGCTGATTTTCGCGCCCATTTTCACCAAGCATTCTGCCAAATCCACCACTTCGGGCTCAACCGCGCAGTTTTCCAGCGTGGTAACGCCCTCTGCCAACGTTGCCGCCATCAGCAAGTTTTCCGTGCCGCCCACGGTTACCACGTCCATCACCACGCGCGCGCCTTGCAGCTTGCCTTTGGGCGCGGTGGCTTTCACATAGCCGTGTTCAATCGTGATGTGCGCGCCCATGGCTTCCAAACCTTTCAGATGCTGATCCACAGGGCGGCTGCCAATCGCGCAGCCCCCCGGCAGGCTCACTTCGGCTTTGCCAAAGCGCGCTAAGGTAGGACCGAGTACCAAAATAGAAGCGCGCATGGTGCTGACCAAATCATACGGCGCGTGGGTGTTGTTTACTGTGCCGCCGTTGATTTCAAATTCGCTGATGTTGTCGGTCATCACGCGCGCGCCCATGCCTTGCAGCAGCTTTTGCGTGGTTTTGACATCCGCCAACATGGGCACATTTTTGAGCCGCAGCGTGCCCGCTGTGAGCAAGCCTGCGCACATCAGCGGCAGCGCGGCATTTTTTGCGCCGGATACGGTGATTTCGCCATTGAGTTTGCCATTGGCGATGATTTTGAGTTTGTCCATTGGTTTTTATTCCCTGAATTGGTTGCTTGAAAAATGGGCGCGATTATAGCTTAAAGCGGTTAAGGGCGTGGGCAAAAGGCAGCCTGAAAACGCTCAATCCGTTTTCAGGCTGCCTTGGGGGGTAATCCAGTTATCCAGTATAAACAGATATGCCTCGCAACTCATTTTTAGGCTTGCTCACCGCGTTCCAGCACAAAATCAGGTTCAAACTCGGCAACGGCTTCGCGCAGGCTTTGCCAATTATTGTTTTTTGGCATCAGCAAAACGCCGTTACCAAAATGCTGGATAATGACTTCTTGCGTGTCAAATTGAAAGGCTTTGGGCAAGCGGACGGCTTGGGAACGCCCTGTGGTGAAGACTTTGGCTGTTTGCATGATGATGTCCTTTTTGATAGGTATCAGCGTAGTATATCACGCATGATTTAAGGCAGCCTGAAAACGTAAAACCCCTTTTCAGGCTGCCTCATCACTCCCGTAACTCCTTGGGCAACGCAAACACCATATGCTCATCCACCGCATCGCCCTGCTCCACCTTATCCACGCCCCAATCTTTAATTTGCTGAATCACTTGCTGCACCAAAATCTCAGGCGCGCTTGCCCCCGCCGTTACGCCCACCTTGTTCTTGCCGTTAAACCATTCGCGTTGCAGCAAAGTCGCGTTGTCCACCATATACGCCTCCACGCCGCGCTGCGTCGCCACTTCGCGCAAACGGTTGCTGTTAGACGAATTGGGCGAGCCGACCACAATCACCAAATCGCAATCCGCCGCCAAATCTTTCACCGCCGCTTGGCGGTTGGTGGTGGCGTAGCAAATGTCTTCCTTGTGCGGATTTTTGATGTTGGGGAAACGCGCATTCAGGGCGGCGATGATGCCTGCCGTTTCGTCCACCGACAGCGTGGTTTGGCTCACATACGCCAGCTTGTCGGGGTTGGCTACCACCAAATCCGCCACATCCTCCACCGTTTGCACCAACAGCATTTTGCCGCTAGGCAGCTGCCCCATCGTGCCTTCCACTTCCACGTGCCCCGCGTGCCCAATCATAATAATCTGATAGCCCTGCGCATCCAGCCGCGCCACTTGCTTGTGCACTTTGGTAACCAGCGGGCAAGTGGCATCAAACACGCGAAAACCGCGCTCGGCGGCTTCGGCTTGCACCGCTTTGGATACGCCATGCGCCGAGTAAATCAGCGTTGCGCCTTGCGGCACATCCGCCAAGTCGTCGATAAAAATTGCGCCCTTGTCGCGCAGCCCGTCCACCACAAATTTGTTGTGCACGACTTCGTGGCGCACATAAATCGGCGCGCCAAATAACTCCAACGCGCGTTCTACTATGGAAATGGCTCTGTCCACGCCAGCGCAGAAACCGCGTGGGTTGGCGAGCATAATGGTTTTTTGGGTCATGGGGGTTCTCTTGATGGGTGTTGGGGTTTTCAGGCTGCCTAAATTGGGGCGAACATTATTACCCCGCGTTTAATGT
>CAJPSG010000300.1 GCA_905373195.1 Kingella oralis | reverse complement strand
TCAAACCTGTGATGCCGCAATGACACAGCGCAAAGATATAGTCGTCCCAATTAAGCCTTATACAGCGTTGGCTCGCCTTGCTGTACTACTTGTACTATCTGCGGCTCGCCGCCTTGTCTAAGTCTTAATTGGAACGACTATAAAACGGCGATTGTTTACAGCCCAACCGCCTAACCGCACAGCAAAATCATTTGAGCTACGTTGCATATCGTTTCAGGCTGCCTCACACGCCCATGCAGCCTGAAAACAAATAAACGGTTCATCCCGCCATCAACGTTTGCTCCCTCGCACAAACCTATTTTCAGGCTGCCAATTAGCAAACGCGCAAACAATGCCCACCACCCAACCCAAGCCCCTAGTGGGCAGCCTGAAAACCCAAAGCAAAACAGCATCGGCTCGCTGCGTAATCCCCGTAGCGTGTATGACTCTACCACGCACCATTGAACATTAGCGACAGCGTGTAAACCCGCTCACCCACGCCATATACCAATAAAACCGCATCCCATCAATTATTTTCAGGCTGCCTCAACAGCCTAATGCAGCCTGAAACCCAACCAACACCCCACCCAAGGAATCCCCTATGTCCAAACCCAAAAGCGGTCTCGGCAGAGGCCTAGACTCCCTCATCTCCCTAGCCAACAACCTCCCCCCCGCCGAGCAAGACAACCAGCTCACCCACATCCCCATCGCCCAAATCCGCCCCAGCCGCTACCAAGCCCGCACCCAGTTTGACGACGACAGCCTGCAAGAACTCGCCGACAGCATCAAAGCCCAAGGCATCATCCAACCCATCACCGTGCGCGAATACGGGCTGGATAACTACGAACTCATCGCAGGCGAACGCCGCCTACGCGCCGCCCAGCTGGCAGGGCTGACCGAAGTGCCCGTCGTCATCAAACACATCAACGACAAAACCGCCATGGCAATGGGCTTAATTGAAAACATCCAGCGCGAAAACCTCAACCCCATAGAAGAAGCCCAAGGTTTGCGTCGCCTCATCGACGAATTTGAACTCACCCACGAAGCCATCGCCCAAGCCATCGGGCGCAGCCGCAGCACCATCACCAACAGCCTGCGCCTGCTCAAACTGCCCGAGCCCATCCAAGACATGATGGCGCAACGCCACCTAGAAATGGGACACGCCCGCGCCCTCATCAACCTCCCCGTGCAGCAGCAGCTAGAACTGGCGCACAAAGCCGTAAAAAACGCATGGTCGGTGCGCGAGATGGAGCGCCGCAGCCAAGAAATCCTAAAAGACAAACCCGCCCCCGCCCAACCCCACCCCGATATTCAACACATCGCCGAGCAGCTCACCGAAAAACTCGGTGTGTTGGTAGAAATCAAAACCCGCAATCAAAAATCAGGGCAAATCATCCTAAAATTCAACAGCCCCGAGCAATTTGAACAACTCTTGGAACAGCTATAACCCCTTTATCTAACCCTAAGGAGCAAACATGAAAATTCTCGTAACAGGCGGCGCAGGCTTTATCGGCTCAGCCGTAGTACGCCACATCATCAACCACACCCAAGACAGCGTGATCAACCTAGACAAGCTCACCTATGCAGGCAATCTAGACAGCATCGCCAGCGTTGCCGACAGCGAGCGCTATGCCTTCGTGCAAGCCGATATTTGCGACCGCGCCGCGCTGGATAAAATCTTCGCCGAGCATCAGCCCGATGCGGTGATGCACCTTGCCGCCGAAAGCCATGTGGACCGCAGCATTGACAGCGCAGGCGAATTTATCCAAACCAACATTGTCGGCACATTCACCCTGCTAGAAGCCGCTCGCGCCTACTACCAAGGGCAGCCTGAAAACCGCCGCGCCGCCTTCCGCTTCCACCACATCTCCACCGATGAAGTCTATGGCGACCTACACGGCACAAACGATTTGTTCACCGAAACCACGCCCTACGCCCCATCCAGCCCCTATTCCGCCAGCAAAGCCAGCAGCGACCACCTTGTGCGCGCATGGCGGCGCACCTACGGGCTGCCCACCATCGTAACCAACTGTTCCAACAACTACGGCTGCTACCACTTCCCCGAAAAACTCATCCCGCACATGATTCTCAACGCCCTAGACGGCAAACCGCTGCCCGTGTATGGCGATGGCAAGCAAATCCGCGACTGGCTGTATGTGGAAGACCATGCCCGCGCGCTGTATTTGGTGGTAACGCAAGGCAAAATCGGCGAAACCTACAACATCGGCGGCTTCAACGAAAAACAAAACATCCAAGTTGTCCGTACCATCTGCGCACTCTTGGAAGAACTCGCCCCCAACAAACCGCAAGGCGTTGCCCATTATGCCGACCTCATCACCCACGTTACCGACCGTGCAGGGCACGACGTGCGCTACGCCATAGATGCCAGCAAAATCCAACGCGAGCTCGGCTGGACACCGCAAGAAACCTTTGAAAGCGGCATCCGCAAAACCGTGCAATGGTATTTAGACAATAAAGACTGGTGGCAGCGCGTGCTAGATGGCAGCTACAAGCTAGAACGCTTGGGCAACGCCGAATAAGCCCGTTTAGCGTTTCAGGCTGCCTTTTGTTGATGATGATAAGGCAGCCTGAAAACGATTGGCGCACCCAATGGAGCGGCGACGGCTCGTCGCCAAAAAACTACGCATCGCCCCACCGCCATCATTTGCCCTTTTCAGGCTGCCTCAACATTCCACACAATCGCCTTCAACGCTTGTTTACATTGCTAACCGCCAGAGGCAGCCTGAAAACCCATTTGCACACCCCAACCCCTTCTCACACAACGAGCCCC
>CAJPSG010000299.1 GCA_905373195.1 Kingella oralis | reverse complement strand
GGAGTGGTTGGAATTGGGGGGTATTATATACTTTTTATTTAGGTTTGCTATAACTGATACGCAAAAAGGCAGCCTGAAAACGCCATTTCACGTTTTCAGGCTGCCTTTATATTGCATGGCGCAATGTGTTTAATTACGCGCCTTTTTTACCGCTTACATTGGCAACCGCCAAATTGCTGCCGCGTTTCAAAGCCACGCTTTGCACGCCCTCGGGCAAAGTCAAATCAGACAAGTGCAAAATGTCGCCCGCCTCCACGTTTTCGCAGTCCAGCTCAATTGCCGCAGGGATGTTTTTCGGATCAACAATCACATCCACCACGGTTGTCAGCAAAGCCACACGACCGCTTTGCAATTTCACCGCTTTGGATTTTTCCGCGTTCACCACATGCACAGGAATGCGCATACGCAAAGGCTCGTTTACGTTTACCGCTTGGAAATCAATGTGTTGCACTTGGTGTTTCACAGGGTGCATTTGGTAATCGCGCACAATCACGTCTTGTTCTTTGCCGTTGATGTTCAGTTTCAACAGTTGAGTAAAGAACGATTCTTTTTCCAGCGCGTAGAACATTTGTTTGTGATCCACTGCAATCGCTTGCGCTTCGCCCACGCCGTAAACCACGGCAGGCACCAAACCTTCTTTACGCAGACGGCGGCTCGCACCCGTACCTTGCGTTTCACGAACAGTTGCTTGAATTTGAATAGACATAGTAAGTCCTTTAAAAATAAAGTTAAAAAGAAAAACCGCTACCGAGCTGCGACCAACTCTGCGGTGGGTTAAACCTACGAACCTGTATTTACTCTTTGCACAGGTTCTGGCTTAACAAGATTAAGGCAGCCTGAAAGCCTTAATTATATCGTTTTCAGGCTGCCTCAATTACAAGGCAACTCTAAATCACTCATGGCGGAATTTTTGCTGCGCCTTTTTCTGTCATACTGCGTTGCATTTCTTGCCGATAGGAACGCTATCGGCTGCGAACTGCGCCTTGTCTGACAGAAAAATTCTTGCAAAAAGTTCTCGCCAGAGTTATTCAGAGTCGCCTTTGCTCAACTGGGTAAAAACAACGACCCTGGTTGAACCAATTCTTCATTAAAGAGATACGAAACCGATTCTTCATTGCTGATGCGGCGGATGGTTTCTGCCAACAAACCCGCAATGCTCACTTGGCGGATTTTGCTGCCCGTGCGCGCCTCGGCAGACAGCGGAATGGAGTCGGTTACGACCACTTGGTCAATATCGGATGAGTTTAAACGCTCAATCGCCGCGCCCGAGAATACGGGGTGGGTGGCATAAGCCAACACGCGCTCTGCGCCGCGCTCTTTCAAGGCTGATGCGGCTTTGCACAAGGTGTTTGCGGTATCAATCATGTCGTCCACCATCAAGCAGGTTTTGCCTGATACATCGCCGATGATGTTCATCACTTCGGCAACATTGGCTTTGGGGCGGCGTTTGTCAATAATCGCCAAATCGCAGTTGAGTATTTTGGCAACGGCACGCGCCCGCACCACGCCGCCAATATCAGGGCTCACCACAATCAGGTTTTCAAAGTGTTGCTTGGAGGCATCGTGCGTCAAAATGGGGGTGGCGTAGATGTTGTCCACAGGAATATCAAAGAAGCCTTGGATTTGGTCTGCGTGCAAATCAACGGTTAAAACGCGGTCTATGCCTGAGCTGACAAGCATATTGGCAACCAATTTGGCGGAAATGGGCACGCGCGCGCTGCGTGGGCGGCGGTCTTGACGGGCGTAGCCAAAATAGGGAATGGCTGCGGTAATCCGTGCGGCGGATGCGCGTTTGAGGGCATCGACCATGGTGAGAATTTCCATTAGGTTGTCGTTGGTGGGGGCGCAGGTGGGCTGCAAGATAAATACGTCGCGCCCACGCACATTTTCCAGCAACTCAACGGCGATTTCGCCGTCGGAAAATTTGGTTACGGATGCGTTGCCTAAGGGTGTATCCAAGTGTTTGGCGACGCGGTGTGCTAACTCGGGATTCGCGTTGCCTGTGAATACCATTAAACTGTCAAAAGCCATTTCTTCACCTGCGGTTTGGGTTTGGATTGAAGTAGGAAACATGGTGCTTCCTTTTACAGTTGGGTTACTTGCTCAGACGAGCGCGGGTATTATACGCGAATTGGGTTAGGCTTTGTTAGGTTTGTTAATTTTCCGTAAACGCTTGTGATGATGGACATCACATTCAGGCAGCCTGAAAAAGGGTTAAGCGCATATAGTTGCCTATACGCGCTTAATTTTGGCTGGGGAGGAAGGATTCGAACCTTCGCATGCTGGAATCAAAATCCAGTGTCTTAACCGCTTGACGACTCCCCAATTAGGGTTCCATTTTTAATCTAAGGAGATTGGCTGGGGAGGAAGGATTCGAACCTTCGTATGCTGGAATCAAAATCCAGTGTCTTAACCGCTTGACGACTCCCCAACGGTTTTCATTTATGTTGAAAAAATGAAAGCGCGAATTATGGTGGTTTGCTGTGGTTTTGTCAAGATAAGGGCGCGAGGGTGCGAGTAGAGGATTGTTTATTTTTGGAAATATGTTTTGAGGGGGTGGATGGGCAGGGGGCTGACTGCCCAGCTTTCTAGGCTGGGAGAGAGTTGGCTTTGGATGGTTTGGGCGGCGGCGAGGGTGTCGGTGGGCAGGAATAGGCACGCGCCTGAGCCTGTGAGCTGGGGGGTGCCGTAGGCTTGCAGTTGGCGGTAGGCGGCGGCAACGGCGGGGTAGTGTTGCAGGACGATGTTTTGCATATCGTTGCGCAGGGGTTGCAGGGC
>CAJPSG010000298.1 GCA_905373195.1 Kingella oralis | reverse complement strand
TTCAGGCTGCCATTAACGCCGCGCGCGGCGAAATCCAGCGCATCAGCAAAATCTACAAGCAACAAGGCTGGGACATCGCGCTGGGCACATCGGGCAGCGCCAAATCCATCGCCACCGTGATTGCCGCAGAAGGCATGGGCGAGCGCATCACGCTGGATGCCATGCGCGTGTTGGCGCGCAAAATTGCCGACGCGGGCAGCGTAAAAAAAGCCAAGCTAGAAGGCATCAAGCCCGAGCGCGTGGAAGTGTTTGCCGGCGGGCTGGCGGTGATGATGGCGGCGTTTGAAGAGCTGGGCATCGCAGGCATGGCGTTCAACGAAGCGGGCTTGCGCGATGGCGTGTTTTTTGACACCGTGGGGCGCAATGTGAACGAAGATTTGCGCGAGCAGACCGTGCGCCAGTTCCAAGAACGTTACCATGTGAGCACCAACCAAGCCGAGCGCGTGGCGCAGCTTGCCTTGCAGTTCTTGCGCCACCTCGCGCAAACCGCCACCGTGCAAGAGCTGGATTATTGGTCAAACTATGTGCGCTGGGCGGCGCAGTTGCACGAAGTGGGCGTGGATATTGCCCACACCGCCTACCACAAACACACCGCCTATGTGCTGGCAAACGCCGATATGTCGGGCTTTTCGCGCCCCGAGCAAGAATTGCTGGCGATGCTCACGCTGGGGCAACGCGGCGATTTAAAAAAAATGGCGGAAACGCTTAACCGCAACGACATCATGCGTTGGCACGCCGTGCTGGCTTTGCGCCTTGCCGTGCTGTTCTGCCGCGCCCGCTTGCCGTTGCAACTGCCGCAAGGCTTGTCGCTGCAATACCATCAGCCCGACAACAGCTACACGCTCAAAGCCCCGCAAGCATGGTTAGACAACAACCCGCTCACCGCCGCCGCGCTGCAAGAAGAAGCCGAGCAATGGCAAAAAATTGAGCATCAATTCAACGTGGTTGCCCAATAATGCCCCGCCTGCGCCACGCCATCTATCGCCGCATTCAGCATCAATGGGCAAAACACTATTTCCCCAACGCCACCCTGCCCGCGCACGATGTCAACTGCCCCGAATGCGGTTGGCACACCCATTTGCCCAAGCTGCGGCAAGGGCAATCTGCCGAATGCCCGCGTTGCCATCATCATTTGGCGAGCATTGAACCCGAGCCTTATCCCATTGTGCTGGCTTGCGCCATCGCCGCGCTGATTCTGATGCTGCTGGTGTATAGCCAGCCTTTTGTGCGCGTGATGATGACAGGGATGTATTCGCGCCTCACGCTGCCTGAAATGATGATTACGCTTATCGGCAGCGGCAGATGGAGCTTTCTTGGCATCGTGCTCACCCTGCTCACCTTTGGCACGCCTGTGTTATTTTTGCTGTCGTGTATTTATGTTTACAGCGCGCTGATTTTTGAGCGCAACGCGCGTTATCTACTCGGCGCGGCTCGCCTGCTCACCCGTTTGCAAGAATGGATTATGGTGGATGTGTTTTTTGTTTCCATGCTGGTGGCGTATATCAAATTGAGCGCGGTGGCATCGGTGAAATTTGGCACAGCGTTTTGGCTGATGCCCGTGCTGGTGTTGCTGCTGTTGCGCACCGCCGTTGCTACGCCCAGCCATTGGGTGTATTACCAAATCCGCCGCGCCAAGCATCAAGCCTTTTTTCAGGCTGCCCCCAACACCATCTGCTGCAAGCGCTGCCTGTTTTACCGCCCTGCCAGCGAAGAAATCTGCGGCGTATGCGGTTCAGAATTATTCCACCGCCGCCCCGGCAGCCTGAAAGTGTCCGCCTGCTTTTTGCTTGCCGCCATGATTTTGTATCTGCCCGCCAACTTGCTCACCATTATGATTTCCACCAACCCGATAGAAAAGGAAGTCAGCACCATTATGAGCGGCATTATTTTTATGTGGAACGAAGGCGACCGCTTCATCGCCTGCGTGATATTTAGCGCAAGCATTGCCGTGCCCACGCTCAAAATCATCTCCATGCTGATGCTGATTTACAGCGCCGCCGTGCGCCCCTTGCTGCCCATCCATGCGCTTTCCGTGCAATACCGCATCACCGAGCGCGTGGGGCGCTGGTCGATGATAGACATCTTCGTCATCATCATCATGATGAGTACATTTCATACCAACATCGCCCGTGTAACCCCCGGCCCCGCCGCTATTTATTTCTGCCTTGTGGTGATTCTTACCATGCTATCGGCGCATTTTTTTGATGTGCGGATACTGTGGGACAAAGCAGGCGAAAACAGCCCCAATCGGCAGCCTGAAAACGAACAAAACATCCCAATCAGGCAGCCTGAAAACCACGAGTTGCAACAAAGTCAAAATACCCAACCATAAAATGAATAGACAGCCTGAAAGCCAAAGGCTTCAACCGAAGTTAAAACACAAAAAACGCCCCAAACGAAAACCTTTCAGGCTGCTATAATTCGCGCTTTGTTTTTTAATCCGCACCATGACCGACCGCATTCTGCATTTTCGTTATCCCTGCTTCAAACAGGTTTACACCGCATCACCGCGCTACACCTTGCGCCACGCCAAATTCGCGCTGCGCCGGTTGCTGATGAGCCGCCAAATCATGCGTTTTGAACGCTATGTTAATACCGCGCCACACGCGCAAATTTTTTTCCATCAGCACGAACACGAAGCCTATCCGCTTTTACATTTGTTTGCCGACAGCCGCTTTGGCGCAACAAAACGACAACAAATCATGCAATACGATTTGGAAGCCGCGCTTAAAAATTTCGGTGGTGTCCTAGAAAGTATGCTGCCGAAAAAAATCAAGCGGCATCAAAGCAAAG
>CAJPSG010000297.1 GCA_905373195.1 Kingella oralis | reverse complement strand
CGCTACGCAGGCTGCCTCAACGCCCGCTTAAAACAGCAGCGTCATCTCGTGCCATTCTGCGCCGCCGTGTTCCGAATCTGCCACGCCGCCGTGTACAAAGCCAAAGCCGCGATAATAATCCAGCAAATGCGCCTTGCAAGTCAGCACCACGCCGCGTTTGCCGCGCTCGCGCATGGTGGCGATGTAATGGTTGAGCAACGCTGCCGCTATGCCGCGCCGCTGATAATCGGGATGCACCGCCAAGCCAAACACAAACGCATACGCGCCATTGGGCTGATGATGGTTGGCATCGGCGTAAAACTCGTCGGGCAGATGCGGCGTATCCGCCGAGCAGCCGTTGATAAAGCCCACCACGCGGTTATCTTGCTCTGCCACAAAAAATTGCTCGGGGAACACTGCCAATCGCGCAGTAATTTGCGCGAGGCTGGCGGCTTCGGCGGGTGCAAAGCCAAGGGCTTCAATTTCTGCCATTGCGTTGGTTTCTTCGGGGCGCGGGGTGAGGATGATGAAATCAGTCATGTGGATTCCTTTTTCAGGCTGCCTTAAATCGTAGCAATCCTACACATCGGCGCGGGTTTTGTCTATGTGGTAACAGAGTGCGAAACTTGATTTAAAACAGTCCTATCCGTCATTTTTCGGTATAATTTTGCGCTGTGCGATAAGATAAAACTCCGCCGTAAACCGCTATTTTTGTAACTAAGCTACAAAGCAACACGAAAGACGCAAACCATGACCCCTCTCCACCCCAAACTCGCCGAAATCACCTGCCGCATCATCGAGCGCAGCCGCCCTACGCGCGCAGCCTATTTGGCGCGGATTCGCCAATATGTCAAACAAGGCAAAGTGCAGCGCGACCAGCTGGGCTGCTCCAACCTGGCGCACGGCTATGCCGCCATGCCTAAAACCATCCAAATCCAAATGCAGCAGCCCAATGTGCCCAATATCGGCATGATTAGTGCGTATAACGACATGGTTTCGGCGCACCAGCCGTTTAAAGATTTCCCCGATTGGATTAAAGACGAGGTACAAAAATATGGCGCGACCGCGCAAGTGGCAGGCGGCACGCCTGCGATGTGCGACGGCATCACACAGGGCTACGAGGGCATGGAATTGTCGCTGTTTTCGCGCGATGTGATTGCGATGAGCACGGCGGTGGGCTTGTCGCACCAAATGTTTGACGGCGCGTTGTTTTTTGGCGTGTGCGACAAAATCGTGCCGGGCTTGATGATAGGCGCGTTGTCATGCGGACATTTGCCCGCCATTTTTGTGCCAGCAGGCCCAATGGAAAGCGGCATCAGCAATAAAGAAAAAGCCCGCACGCGCCAGCTTTTTGCCGAGGGCAAAGTGGGGCGCGATGCCTTGTTGGCAAGTGAATTGGGCTCGTATCACAGCGCGGGCACGTGCACTTTTTACGGCACAGCCAATTCCAACCAAATGATGATGGAATTGATGGGCGTGCATCTGCCCGCCGCCGCGTTTTTCAACCCCTACACGCCGATGCGCGAGGCTTTAACGCGCTATGCGGGCGCACACATGGTGCAGGGCATCCAATCAGGCAGCCTGAAACCGCTAGGCGAAATGCTGAGCGAAAAATCGTTTATCAACGCGATGATAGGCCTGATGGCAACGGGCGGCTCAACCAACCACACCATGCACCTTGTGGCGATGGCACGCGCGGCGGGCGTGATTTTGAATTGGGACGATTTTGACGAGATTTCGTCCATTATCCCGCTGCTGATTCGCGTGTATCCCAATGGGCAGGCGGATGTGAACCACTTTGCCGCGGCGGGCGGCTTGCCGTTTGTTATCCGCGAACTGCGTGACGCGGGCTTGCTGCATGATGATGTGGATACCGTAGTCGGGCAGGGCATGGCGGCATACACGCAAGAACCGTTTTTGATTGACGGCAAGCTCCAATGGCGCGACGCGGTTGCCGAAAGCCGCGACACCGGTATTTTGCGCACCGTTGCCCATCCGTTTTCGCCCGACGGCGGCTTGCGCCTGATGCGCGGTAACATAGGGCGCAGCGTGATTAAAGTGTCTGCCATGAAGCCCGAGCATTTTGAAATAGAAGCCCCTGCCATCGTGTTCAACGACCAGCGCGAAGTGTTGGCGGCGTTTGAGCGCGGCGAGTTGGAGCGCGATTTTGTCTGCGTAGTGTGCTTTCAAGGCGCACGCGCGATGGGGATGCCCGAGCTGCATAAACTCACCCCGCCGCTGGCGATTTTGCTAGACCGTGGCTTTAAAGTGGCGTTGGTTACCGATGGGCGGATGTCGGGCGCATCGGGCAAAGTGCCCGCCGCGATTCATATGTCGCCCGAAGCCTTGATGGGCGGCAACATCGGCAAAATCCGCACAGGCGATATGATTCGCTTCAACGCCAAAACGGGCGAATTGAATGTGCTGGTGGACGAAGCCGAATGGAACGCGCGCGACATCCCTACGCCCGATTTAAGCAAAAACACACACGGCATCGGGCGCGAATTGTTTGCAGGCTTTCGCGCGCAAACCAGCAGCGCGGAAACGGGGGCGATGAGCTTTGGCGGGGATTTTGCGTGATTTGAGTTGAATAACGCGCGGGATGGTGTGAACAATGAATAGGCAGCCTGAAAACGGGATTGAGCGTTTTCAGGCTGCCTATTTTGATGTTTATTTAAGAGGTAATGAGTTTTTCAATTATCTAGGCATGTTCAATTTTGCTATTAAAATACCCGCCATCTCTCTCGCAGTTAAAAGGAGCATTTATATCAAAACATTCAATCGCTTCTAGAAAATCATATGGAGGTAGATAGTCATGTTCTGTAATGAA
>CAJPSG010000296.1 GCA_905373195.1 Kingella oralis | reverse complement strand
ACGTCGGGGTCGCCTTTCTTTGCTTACTTTCTTTGGCGAAGCAAAGAAAGTAAGTGCCCCGCTGGCATGAAGCGCATGGTTAAAACTACACCCAAAGCTAATCACAAAATATAGTCGTTCCAATTAAGTCTTATACAAGGCGGCGAGTCGCAGATAGTACAAGTAGTACAGCAAGACGAGCCAACGCTGTATAAGGCTTAATTGGAGCGACTATACAAACCCATTTTCAGGCTGTCCAATATTCATTGCCAAAATATCGCAAACCACCATTTCCGTCATTTACTGCCAACACAAAACACACAAAAAGGCAGCCTGAAAACGCTTCAACATGTTTTCAGGCTGCCTATCTGTTCATGCCCTATTTAAACTGCTTAGACACATCCAAAAACACCCGATGATTGTCATATTTATAATAAAAATGGTTGCTGTCCACGTGCGACCACGTCCAATTCAAACGCGGCTCAAAGCCACGCCACGCCAGCTTTTTATGCGACAGCGACAAGCGCGTGAAATACTCCTTCTCGTTGCGCTTAATGTTGAAAAAATCTTCCGCGCGATACTGGCGCTTTTGCACGCTACCATGCAGCGAAGTCGTCAAACCATGCTGGCTGCCCCATTGCCGATTCCAGCCCAAGCCCAAATTGCCAAAGCGATACGCCTCCGATTTATCCTTCGCCGAGTTCGCCCCGCCGCCCCAGCTCACCACAAAATACTGATAAGGCGACGTGCGATACAGCAGCGACACCGTGCCCAAGTGCGATGCGCCATCTAAAAACGTGCGCTTATCATGCTTTTTATAGCCCGACTGCCAAGCCGTAAACACCTGCCATTTGGGCGACAGCGCACGCGAATAGCGCATCAATCCGCCCGTTGTGTAGGAATAAGCCTTGCCTCCATACCAGCGTTTCTCATAAAACGGCAACAGCGAAACCTCCTGCTTCGCATCGCGCCATACAGGCCCCGCTTCCAGCCGCGTAATCAAATCATCATAATCATGCGCATCCCAATAAAACTTACCATACGCCGACGCATTCACCCGCGCCGCCCAATGCCCCTTAATCGGCGTGGTTTTTTGCGCCGATAGCTCATAGCCCACGCCATGCGCCGATTTAGGCTCGGCAAAACGCCAGTAGCCATAAGTGCGCTGCTCGGGCGTGCGCCCCACATTGCGGTCTTGCAGATAATAGGCATTGGCATTGAACTGCCACGCCTTGCTTTTTTGCAAATGCGCGTCAAACTGGTCAATATATTGCGCCACAGGCGCGGGCAAATCAGGCGTTTGTTTCAAGGTTTTCAATTCATTTGCCGCCTCGCGCTGCTTGCCGTTTTGCGATTGGCTCAACGCTAACTGCAAGCGCACAGGCGCGTAATCAGGATGCTCCGCCAAAATTTCGTTGAATAATTTTTCCGCCGCCTCATGCTTATCATCCGCCAGCCACACCAGCCCTTCCGAATAGCGCGCCAGCACAGAATCCTGCTGCTCGGCAGGCAGCCTGCGATACAGCGGCAGCAAAAAGCGAATGTTTTCAATATTGTGCTGCGCATTTGCCGTGTCCAGCGCGTTTTTCAGCAAATCAGGGCGTTGCAACAACTCTTCTTCCGTCATGGAAACCGATGTTTTTTCACCATTTTGCGCCGCTTGCTTTTGCTGATTTTGGCGTTCGGTTTGTTGAATTTGTTCCTCGGTTAAATCCGCCACAGGATTAAGCGGCGTAGCAACGGGCGCGGCTTGGGTGTAAAAGGTTACAGTCAGCAATAAAAAAGGCAGATATTTCATAAAACATTCCATAAGGCAGCCTGAAAAAGGCAGCCTGAAAATAAAAAAATGGGAAACCCACTCGGTTTAAAACCAAGTGGGTTTATTTACGCTAAATTATTATTTTTTCGCGCCAAATGAACCAATCCATTTGAGAGTGCCACTAGCACCTGGTACAGAAACTTCTCCATTGAATACACCACCCATTTCAGCTGCTTGTGGACCATAGAAGCGACCATCGGTATGAACTCCCTCTGCTGATGTACCAGAGAATTGGTTGCCGTTGATGTTAGCAGTTAAAGGAACAGGATTAAAAGCACCAATAGTAACTGAACCATCCAGTTTTTTCGCACCAAAATCAACATTAAATGTTGATGTACCTTCTTGGAATGCACCACCACCAATTGGGCTACCTACTGCCAAACCATTGTAAGTAGCTGTGCCTGATGTGGGAACATCGGCAACAGGCGTTACACTACCCAATGCAAACGTATAAGATGGATTTGAATCAGGATTGTTGTTGTGGTTGAAATCAGAATACGCACCAAAACGCATATGGCTCAAATATGTACCACTAGCAATGGTGGTTTCTGTGTTTTTTCTGATATTGGTAAATGTACCAGCAGTAATACCAGGTTGTTTTAAAGTGATGTTAATACCGTTTACAGTAACATTGTCTAGTGTGCTGCTACCAACTGCGCTAACGGGTGTATTAGCACCATTTTGGCTTTCTGCTGGAATAGCAACACCATTGAATGTTGCTGATGGAGCAGGAGCGGGGTTTGGCGCAGGATTAGGTGCTGGATTTAGATTTGGATTAGGTGCAGGAGGAGTAGGTTGTACATTGCCTGAACCTGCACCAATTGTGCCACCATGGCTTACACCTGAACCACCGCTGCTGCAAGCGGTTAGACCAAACAATGCGGCGCAAGCCAACACGGTTAATTTCATTTTCATAAAATTGTCCTTTTCATAAAAAGTTTAACAAATGCCCTATTAGCCTTAACGACTAACTGTTCAATAATAGCATTTCTTAACAAATACGCAAGCTGTTATTTTGCTTAATTC
>CAJPSG010000295.1 GCA_905373195.1 Kingella oralis | reverse complement strand
CCTGAAAATGCTGCCACGCGCTCCTACGGCTTGCGTGCAAGCCGTGTTCTGGCTTTTCAATATAGTCGTTCCACACAGTCTTATACAAGGCGGCGAGTCGCAGATAGTACAAGTAGTACAGCAAGACGAGCCAATGCTGTATAAGGCTGTGTGGAGCGACTATATTGCAGCTGGGGCGTTTCAGGCTGCCTCTGCGCCGCCCACCAAAAAACCGTTTGGCACAACACCAAACGGCTTTGCATCATTTTCAGGCTGCCTCAATCGCTCGCTTACTCAATAACCCCCACCCCCGCCTGCGGCGTGCACACAAACACTTCCTCCTTCAACCCCGTGCGTGCCTGATAATTCGCGGCGACGTGTTGGCGCACAGCGTCCACCAAATCGTGCGGCACCAGCGCGACGATGCAGCCGCCGAAGCCGCCGCCCGTCATGCGCACGCCGCCGCGCTCGCCGATTACTTCACTCGCCAGTTCCACCAGCGTGTCCACAGCGGGGTGGGTGATTTCAAATTCGTCGCGCATCCCTGCGTGGCTTTCTGCCATCAGGCGGCTCAGTGCGGCGATGTCGTTGCGGCGCATGGCTTCGGCGGCATCCAGCGTGCGTTGGTTTTCTTGGATGATGTAGCGTGCGCGGCGGGCGGCGGTTGCGTCCAAGCCGTGTTTGCCCGCCTCAAATTGCGCCAGCGACACATCGCGCAGGGCTTTCACGCCAAAGTGGGCGGCGGCGGCTTCGCATTGGGCGCGGCGGGTGTTGTATTCGCTGCCGACCAAGCCGCGCTGCACATGGCTGTGGATAATCATAATCGCCAAGCCTGCGGGAATGGGCACGGCTTGGGCGTTCAGGCTGCGGCAGTCAATTAACACGGCGTGTCCTGCTTGCCCGCGCGCGCTGGTGAGCTGGTCCATGATGCCGCAGTTGCAGCCGACAAAGCGGTTTTCGGCGTATTGCCCGATTTGGGCGATTTCGGTCGCGCTCAAAGGCAGCCTGAAAACGTGTTGCAACGCCTTGCCGATACCCACTTCCAGCGCGGCGGATGAGCTTAACCCTGCGCCTTGTGGCACGTTGCCGCTGACGGCGATGTCCACGCCTTCGGGCAGCCTGAAACCGTGTTCGGCTAATGCCCAAATCACGCCGCGAATGTAGTTTGCCCATTGTTTTTCGGATGGGGCGATGAGCGCGTCCAGCGAGAATTCGTCGCGCTCGCCATAATCGGCGGCATACACGCGCACGCTGCGGCTGCCGTTGGGGGCGATGGCGACGTGGGTGGCGAAATCGATGGCGCAGGGCAACACGAAGCCGTCGTTGTAGTCGGTGTGTTCGCCGATAAGATTGACGCGTCCGGGGGCGCGGATAAGCGCGGCGTGGGGGTGGGCGAATTGTTGGTGGAAGAGTTGGGGGAGTTGTTCGGGAGTCATGGGGTTTCCTTTGAAGTAGTTTTCAGGCTGCCTGAAAACAGAGATACAAATCAATGGTGGGTTATTAAAGTTTCAGGCTGCTGTTTCAGACCAAAATTTCTTTACTCGGCGGTCGCTACAACACCAAGGGCAATCAACCTGCCGTTTTGTTGCAGCAGAAAACGCTGACCTTCGAATACTGCCAGTGGTTTTCCGGCTTCCAGCAACACTTCGGGGGTTTCGCCAGCTGCCACGATTTGGGGCGAAACGAGCTTGCAGCGCACCGTTTGCCCGCCTATCCATATATCCATGCTATCGCCTGCCGACAGAGCATGACCGCCTTCTTCGCGGCTTAGGTTGTAGATATAGCTGTGCAGACGGAGACTGTTTACTTGCAGCGTGGTGGATGGCTGCTGCCGTGGTGTCAGCGTAGCAGCATCGGTAATCAGCTGCCGTAAGCCCTGATAGCCGATATAAATACGAGCGTTCTTGTCGTCCATCTCGTAGCTGTCAAGTAAATCGCGCATTTCCTTGATTTCAAGTTCCAGCAACTCTTTGTCATCCAGAACTACGCTTGGGGTGAATAAAACCGCCAGCTTTGGCACATAAGCCTGCCGCGCTATTATTATGTGTTCACGAGTAATGGGTAACGCCCCAGTTGTGGAATCAACCACCAACACGCCAAGCGCGGCTTGTTGCGCCATATCGGCAGCTTGGGCGGCGGTGGCGTGTGGCGGTGGTAGTAAAAATAATGCTTTGCTGCCGTCTGGGCAGATGTTTTGGGCGATGCAGTCGGGCAAAATATTTTTGCGCATTTCATCGCCCAGTAAAACGATGCGGCTGCTATTTGGCGCGGTGGTGAGGGGCGTATTAGCTGTTTTTTCACTGCTTGTTTTGTTTGGATAGCAGGCAACCAGCAGCAGAGAGAGTAGGGCAATACACAGAAAAGATATTTGAGACATAACGGTTTTTTAATTGATTTAAGGCAGCCTGAAAATGGGTTTGGTGGTTTGCATTATGGTGGGCAACCAGTTGCCCACCCTACGCTTATTAAGGCAGCCTGAAAATCATCGTTCCAAATAATGCACCAGCGGCAACGCCGCCAATCTTTCCGCCGCCTGCTCCGCCGTTAAATCGCGTTGCGCTTCGGCAAGCATTTCATAGCCCACCATAAACTTGCGCACGGTTGCCGAGCGCAGCAGCGGCGGATAAAAATGCGCGTGCAGCGTCCATTCGGGGTGGGCTTCGCCGTCAAACGGCGCGCCGTGCCAGCCCATTGAATAGGGGAAGCTGGTTTCAAACAAATTGTCGTAGCGCGTGGTGAGCTGCTTCAATGCCAATGCCAAATCGGCGCGTTCGGCGGGCGATAAATCGGTGATGCGCTGGGCGGCGAATTTGGGCAACAGTAGCGTTTCAAACGGCCACGCCGCCCA
>CAJPSG010000294.1 GCA_905373195.1 Kingella oralis | reverse complement strand
CGCCGCTCGCCGCGTTGCCGCATAATCCGCCACCAATTCCTGCGCGGGTTTACACTTATCAATATTGTTCTATGCTGATTTTGGCGTATTTTTGCGAGGGCGTGATGCGTTGGTTTGACCTCACGCCGTTAAGCCGTGCGCTAGCAGGGGTGGAAACCGCGCTTTCGGTGGCGTTTTTTGTGTGTTGTTTGTTGTATTTAAAACAGTTTAAAAAGAAAGATTAAGCGCATGGATGTGTCTCAACGCGATGCTTTGTTTGCCCGCGAAACGCTGTGGCTGTGGCTGGGCTTGTTTTTAATTGTGGTGGCGGTGCCGTTTTCCATTATGCGCGTGGGCCCGTTGCCCAGCTTTTTTTTGGAAGCGGGCTCGCTGCTGGGCTGTTTGGCTTTGGTGGCGTTTACCTTGTTTTCAGGCTGCCTAAAAACGCGCATTCCCGCCGCGTCGTATTATTTTGCCGCCTTGGCGATTTTTTGGGCGGCGCAGGCGCGCATCATGCAGCTTACTTATATTGGCATGAGCGACATGGTGGCGTGGACGTTTGCGATACTGGCGTTGCTATGCTGGGCGTGTCGCGGCTGGGTGGCGCGATTGGGCGCGGAACGAGCGGTATCGGTGTTGGCGGGCGTGTTGCTGCTGGGCGCGGTGTTGCAAGCTATGGTTGGCTGGCTGCAATATACTGATTTGGCAGGAAAATTCCACGGCGTGTTGATGTACCGCAAAGGCATTGTGGAGGGGCAGCTCGCCCAGCGCAACCATTTTGCCCATTATTTGATGTGGGGCATGCTGGCAGCGGGTTGGCTTTGGGCGCAACGGCGTTTGGCGTGGTTTGTTGCCCTGCCGTTGATGCTGTTGATTGCGGCGACTATGGGCTTAACCGGTTCGCGCACGATTTTTGGTTATGTGTTGGCGATGGCGGTGTTGCTGCCGTTGTATCGCCTGTTTTCAGGCTGCCTCAGCACACGCGCGGTGTGGGGCTTGGGCTTGGCAACGGCATTGGTGTTGCTGGGGCAGTTTGCCGTTGAACCCGTGTTGGATTTGTTCCGCGAAGGCACGATTACCAGCGCGGCAGACCGCATCAGCAGCGGCTCGCAAATCGCAGGCTCGGGGCGTGGCTACGAATGGCAAAAAGCGTGGCAAATTTTCCTATCCGCGCCATGGTTTGGACACGGCTGGGGCAGCTACCCGCTGTATGGCTTTTTAACCAATGTGTACCCCACCACCTTTCGCCCGTATGAAACCGACGTGTTGTTCACCCACAGCCACAATTCCTTTCTCAACCTGCTCGCTGAAATGGGCATTGTAGGCACCGCCTTGGTTTTATTGGGCATGCTTTGGGCGATTCGCGGCTGCTTTCAACGCGCCAACGCGCCCGCGGGCGTGTTTATTCTTGCGCTGATGGGCGTTTCGCTGGTGCACAGCACGCTGGAATATCCGCTGTGGTACATCTATTTTTTAAGCATCTTCGCCCTGTTTATTGGCTTTGCGCCCGCATCGGCAAAAGCATCCGCCCAACCGCCATTAGGCAGCCTGAAAATAATTCACGCCGCTGTTGCCTTGGCAATCGCGCTATTGAGTGCAGGCATTGTGTACACCGCAACCGTGTATCAAGATTTGCGCCGCTTCTCCGCCAGCGGCGGCAACACCGCGCAACAAGCCAAAAACATCGCAGGCTTGCAACGCATCGCCCGCCACAACGCCATGCTTAGCTACTACGCCCATTTTCAACTGATTAGCCATTTTGACCCCAGCAGCGAATTTGTACCCGAATGGGCAAACGAAGCCGCCCAATCGCTGCAATACCGCCCCTATGCCAACGCCCAACGCTACGCCTTTGCCGCCTACCGCGCAGGCAATATTCAGGCTGCCCGCAACTGGATGGTGCTGATGTATCACTACTACCCCAGCAAATTCTCCGCCTACGCCAGCCCCATTATGGACAGCCCCTACTACCCGCAACTGCAAGCCGATTTCACCGCCCAATGCCGCGCTTATTACGCCAGCGTAGCGCAAATCCCTATCTGCGCCCAAGCCACGCCCGCGATTGAAGACGTGTTGAAGAATTTGCGGGCGATGCGGGGGAGCGGAGCGGGCGGCAAGGCGCATAAATAAGGCTGCAAGCAACCAATCCCGTATCTATTAAAATTACTAATAAATTTGAGATAATCCCCTTTTCTCACAATCGATTAAAGGAAACCATCATGGCAAAAAGAACGCCCGCAACATTAGTCTATCAACTGCATATCCGCTTAATAGATTCCAAGCCCGATATTTGGCGCAGAATATTAGTGCCCGCGCATTTTGATTTGCAAGATTTGCATTATGTTATCCAAAACGCTTTTGAATGGAATCACGAGCATTTATTCCAGTTCAGCCAAGACGACCCTTGGGGAGCAGCCTTGTATCCCCCAACGGATGAAGATGGAATCATCGTTGAGCCCGACGAAGACGGCGAATACCCGCCTGCGCCACCATTAAACGAAGTCTTAAAAGTCGGCGAAAGCCTGTTTTATGTGTACGACTTTGGCGATAGCTGGGCGCATGAAATCTATTGCGAAGCCCTAATGGTTAAACCACCCAAAATCCGCCTGCCGCACTGCATCGATGGCGCAAACCATGCCGCATTTGAAAATTGCGGCGGCGTGTATGGTTATGCTCACATCCTAACAATCCTGTCCAACCGCGATAACCCCGCCTATCAAGAAGAACTAGCCGAGCTAACCGATTATTACACCAAGCGAATTTTAAAATACGACCCCACCGCCTTTGATCCGAAAAAATTAAAATTGTAGCCCCCGCCAAATTATGCAAAGAAAGGAACCCCCATGCCC
>CAJPSG010000293.1 GCA_905373195.1 Kingella oralis | reverse complement strand
CAGCATACTTTTTAGGACACCACCAAAAAACAATCGTGATACATCATTTATTTTCAACTGCCCATCAACACCATGCAAATCACCCTTATCGCCGCCCTCGCGCAAAACCGCATCATCGGCAACGCCAACCAAATCCCGTGGCACATCCCCGAAGATTTCGTCTTTTTCAAACGCTACACCACAGGCAAGCCCATTATCATGGGGCGCAAAACGTGGGACAGCCTGCCCCGCAAGCCCTTGCCCAACCGCCGCAATATTGTGATTACGCGCCAAGCCGATTGGCAGGCAGCGGGCGCAGAAGCGGTGCACGATTTTCAGGCTGCCTTGCAAGCCTGCGCGGGCGAGCGCGAAGCCGTGGTGATTGGCGGGGCGCAGATTTATGCCGCTGCGCTGCCGTTTGCCACCGATTTGCGTTTAACCGAAATCGCGCTCAATCCTGCGGGCGACACGCATTTTCCCGAGTTTTCGCGCAACGAATGGCGTGAAATCTCGCGCGAAGCCTGCGTTTCGGCAGCGGGCATTGCCTACGATTTGGTGCATTATCAACGACAAGCGTAAGGCGGGCGAGCTGCGCCTTATCCCATCAACATCAAGCAGCCTGAAACGAATTTTGTCGCGCAACGGCGTTTCAGGCTGCCTATCGTTTAGGAATTTCCATGTTCTCCAAAATCCACCACCCCGATTATCGCCGCATGATTGAGCAATACGCCGCGCAATTTTCGCCCGCCGAAACCGCGCTGCTGGGCGAAATTTTGAGCCGCTTTGAATTTGACCCTATCCAAGAGCAAGCCCTAGCCCAAGCCGTGTTGCAGCAAAGCCGCTTTGACCCCAACGCAGGGCATTGGGCGGAAGCGGATGACGATGAAGACAACGTGGGCATTTGCCCGCATTGCATCAACCCGCCCGCGCCGCCTTTGCGCGATTATTTGATGTGGCGCGAGAAGCAGGCGGGGTGAACGCGGGTGCAAATATTGAGGCAGCCTGAAACGCCAATCCGCGCCCCCTACGGCTTGCTGGCAAGCCGTGCGCTGGCAAAATCCTTGCACGGGGCAATGCCATTTTCAAGCTGCCTCAACCACCCGCACCGTTTGAAGCAGCCTGAAAACAATTAAATGCAGCGGCACCATACCTAACAACTTTTCAGGCTGCCTTCTCCAATCCCCGTTGCCATTCATCCGCCATCTCATGGCGTTGCGCCGCCATACCCACGCTTGATGCGCTAAACCTCCACCATCGCCCCCTGATTAGGCAGCCTGAAACCACCCCGCAAAATGCTATAATCCGCGCTCATTATTTTCCCCACCGCTTTGCGCCATGACCCCATTTTCCGACCAACTCGCCGCAGGCATCGCCCAAATGCGGCTCAACATCTCCCCCGCGCAACAGCAAAAGCTGCTCGCCTATCTTGCCCTGCTGCAAAAATGGAATAAAACCTACAACCTCACCGCGCTGCGCGACCCTGCGCAAATGGTGAGCCATCATCTGCTGGATAGCTTAACGCTGCTGCCCTATCTGGCGCAGGCGCACAGCATGATAGACGTGGGCAGCGGCGGCGGTATGCCTGCCATTCCCGCCGCCATTTGCTGCCCCGATTTGCGCATTACCATGGTGGATGCCAACAGCAAAAAAACCAGCTTTCTGCGCCAAGCCGCCATTGAGTTGGGCTTGGACAATGTAGCCATCAGCAGCAGCCGCGTGGAAGAATTGGGCGGGCATCGCGCCGACATCGTTACCAGCCGCGCCTTTGCCGATCTGGCGGATTTTGTGCGCCTCACGCGCCATTTGCTGGGCGACAATGGGCATTGGGCGGCGATGAAAGGCGTGTATCCCGCCGAAGAAATCGCAAGGCTGCCTGAAAACGTGGTCGCCTATCAAATAGACCCCATCCACGTCCCCACCCTCAACGCAGAACGCCACATCGTCCTGCTGCGCCCCACACAAGGAAACCAACCATGAGCGCGAACATCATCGCCATTGCCAACCAAAAAGGCGGCGTGGGCAAAACCACCACCGCCGTCAATCTCGCCGCCTCGTTGGCGCACAAAAAACAGCGCGTGTTGCTGATAGACCTAGACCCGCAAGGCAACGCCACCACAGGCAGCGGCGTGGACAAAACCGCCATCACCGCAGGCGTGTACCACGTTTTGCTGGGCGAAGCCGACATCGCCAGCGCAAAAATGCGCAGCGAAGCGGGTGGCTACGATTTGCTCGCCGCCAACCGCGAACTGGCGGGCGCGGAAGTGGAGCTGGTGCAAGAAATCGCCCGCGAAATGCGCCTGAAAAACGCCCTCGCCCTTGTTGCCGATGATTACGACTACATCCTGATTGACTGCCCGCCCACGCTCACGCTACTCACGCTCAACGGGCTGGTCGCCGCCGATGGCGTGCTGGTGCCCATGGTGTGTGAATACTACGCGCTTGAAGGCATCAGCGATTTGGTCGCCACCGTGCGCAAAATCCGCACCGCCATCAACCCCAAACTCGGCATCTTCGGCATCGTGCGCACGCTGTATAACAACCAAAACCGCCTCGCCCAAGATGTCAGCACCCAACTGCAAGAACACTTTGGCGCGCAACTGTTTGCCACCACCATCCCGCGCAACGTGCGCCTAGCCGAAGCCCCCAGCCACGGCTTGCCCGCGCTGGCTTACGATGCCAAAGCCAAAGGCACGCTGGCTTATTTGGAATTGGCGGATGAAGTGTTGGCAAGGAAATAATCCCCTCCGCGTTGCACCGCACAAGGCAGCCTGAAACTCCTCCATCCCCATCTTGCCTTTGCAAACTTTCAGGCTGCCTATCCAATAGCAACAATAGGCAGCCTGAAAATCATGATGCGAA
>CAJPSG010000292.1 GCA_905373195.1 Kingella oralis | reverse complement strand
GGATGGTGGCGTAGCGCAACAGTTGGTTGAGGGCGGGGGTGTGCAGTTCGGGCATGGTGGGTTGGATATGTTGTAGGGTGGATGGGTTTTCAGGCTGCCTTGGTAAACGAGTTAGGCAGCCTGAAAATGGTTTTGGATGCGGTTGGCATGAATATGCTGTTGAGTTGGTCTGCGGCAGCCTGAAAGCGGGGTTACGGGCTTTCGCGAAGCAAAACGACTAGCAGCGCGGTTCAAACGGAATGCCGCGCGTTAGGGCGCAACGTAAAGCGGATAGTTTTTCGGCACGGCGTGGCTGTGCTGGCGGCTGTTATACGGCATGGCGTATGGTTGCTTGGCATAGCGTTTTTTGCGGTCTTGCCCGCTGAGCGTGGCTTGGATGCCCCACACGCCGTTTTGTTCGGTGGCGCGGTTGAAGCGGATTTGGGCTGCTAGGCTGACTTGGTTGTTTTGGCAATGGCGTTTTTCTGCGCCTGTGTAGTCGCTGCAATCGCCATACATACCGCCGTTGTCGGAACTGTTTGGGATGTAGCTGGTGGCGACGCGGCTGTTGTCGGTGAAGATGAAAAACTGCCCTGTTACGGTTGCGCCGCCGTTGGTGAAGCCGTCTTCGGCTTGATAGCCCCAGTTTTGTTTGCCCACTTGCACGAAATGCCATGAGGATGGGGGCTCACCCCATGCGCCGACTTCGCTTTTGCCATGTTGCGCGATTGCCCATGCGTTGTTTGTTTTTTCTAGCACAAATAGTTCGGCTAGCCCTGAGGCGGCGTGGCTGTCGTCTTTGCGCTGCTCTTGGGTGTTGTAGGCGAAGCCTGTGTAGAGCACATAGCGGGTGGCTTTGCCGTGGCGGGTTACGGTGCGGCTGGCGGCGGGCTTCATGCAGTAGGCGATGTTTTCAGGCTGCTGATAGCTGCCTTTGGGCGGGGCGGAGAGTTGGCATGATTGCGCGGGTAGCGGGCGGTTGTAGTGTTGGTTGATGAGTTGGCGGATGGCGGTGTTGTCCGAGCTAGGGGCGGATGAGAAGCTGGGCGTTTGGGCGATGGCGAAGCTGGGAAATAGGGCGAGTGCTAGGATGGTGGGTTTCATGGGATGTCCTTTGCGTAGGATTGGGGGGAATAGGGCAGCCTGAAAAAGGGGTTGCGGCGTTTTCAGGCTGCCTTTGCTTTGTTCAACAGGGCGTTGCTGATGGGAAAGATGTTGGCAAGCCGCCGATGCGCCGTGTGTGGCGGTAAACATAGGCAGCCTGAAAAGCAAAATCATCAATCCACTTGCGACACCATCACCGGCAGCCCGCGCACGGCTTGCATCACTTCGTCCACCTTGCCGCGATAGATTTGCAAGGCGGCGCGGTCGGCGGTGGCAAGCTGCGGCGTGGGCAAGGCAACGGTGGCGGGGTTCACGGGCTGCCCGTTGATGCGCACTTCGTAGTGCAAATGCGGGCCGGTGGAATTGCCCGTGCTGCCCACCAAGCCAATCACCGTGCCCGAGTTCACGCGCGAGCCGACTTCCACGCCGCTGATAAACGCGCTCAAATGCCCATACAGCGTTTCCATGCCGTTGTCGTGGGTAAGCATCACGGCGTTGCCGTAGCCGCCTTTCCAGCCGCGAAAGCTGACCACGCCATCGCTGGGAGCCAACACGCGCGTGCCTTGCGGGGCGGCGTAGTCAATGCCCGTGTGCATGCGCACGGTGTGGGTGATGGGATGCACGCGGATGCCAAAGGGCGAGGAGATGCGGGTGTAGCTTTCAATCGGCAGCCCGCCAAAGCCTTGGCGCAGCGCTTCGCCGTTTTCGTCATAATAATTGCCGCCGTTGTCGGCATCGCCGTTTTCAAAATAATAGGCGTAATAAGTGTGATTGTTGGCGGTTACTTCGGCGGCGAGCACGTTGCCCGTTGCCACTTCCTGCCCGCGAAAATACAGGCTTTCGTACAACACGCGCACGCTAGACCCTTCGGGCAGTTTGTCTAAATTGATTTTATCGGCAAAGATTTCTTTGAGCGTGATGCGCACATCAATCGGCACGCCCGCTTGCCCCAGCGCGCCCGACACGGAAGAGGTAATCACCACCGAACGCAGCGAGGGCAGGGTGGTGGTTTCGCCTTCGGTTTTACGCATTTGCCATTTGCCATCGGCGTATTCAATCGCCACCAGATTGCGCTCGCCGTCTTCATCATTAAAAAATTGGATGTCGGTAACGTTTTGGTTTTCATCAATGCGCGCGCTCACAATCTTGCCCTCGTTCAGCTTCAACGTTTTCAGGTTAATCGGGCTGTGTTGCACAAAATCTTGGATATTTTGCTCGCTCATGCCAATGCGCGCCAACACCATCGGCAGCGTGTCGCCCTCTTGCACTTCCTCGTCGCGCCAATAGCTTAGCCTGCCAAAATCGGTGATTTTGGGATTGGGCAACACTTGCTGCACCAACCGCGCATCGGGCGCAACCACCGCTTGCTTCGGGCGCAACGCCACCGCCAGCAGCAACAGCGCAAGTGCGATAATGGGTAACAGAATCAGTTTGTTAGGTTTGATTTTTTTCATAGAACAACGGGTTAAACCAAATCAGAAAGCCCGCAATTTTAGCATTTTCAGGCTGCCTGAAAGAGACTTTTCATAACGGGCGGCGTTTTTATCAAACCTTTACCGCCCGCCTAAGGCAGCCTGAAAACCTGAAATATCACTTTCGCGTGTGGGCGGCAATTTAGCATCGCCCAAACCGCGCAGGCTGCTACAATCCCCCATTTTCTACAACATTGCACACACACCATGTTCACCCTTATCCTCCCCGCCCTCCTGCGCGAACCCCACGAAACCCTGCCCGAACTGTACACCCCCGCGCTCAA
>CAJPSG010000291.1 GCA_905373195.1 Kingella oralis | reverse complement strand
TCTTGCTCACTTTGCGAAACGCTAACGGCAGCCTATTTATAGTCGCTCCACACAGCCTTATACAGCGTTGGCTCGCCTTGCTGTACTACTTATCTGCGGCTCGCCGCCTTGTATAAGACTGTGTGGAGCGACTATATCCATCCTCCTGCGCTAATCCTGCCACCCGCCCCCCAACGCTTGATACAAGCGCAACAAATTCTCCCCCTCCGCCAGCCTTGCCCGCACCAACGCTTCCTGCGCTTGGCTGGCGTTGATTTCGGCGGTGAGCACTTGGTCTAGCGTGAGTTTGCCCAGCTCAAACAGGCGGCGCGATTGGCTGGCTTGGCGGCTGCTTTGCGCGGCGGCATAGGCGGCGCGGGCGCGTTGGTCAAACAAGCCGCGTTGCAAATGGTAGCTGCTGTCCACTTCGGATAGCGCGGTGAGCACGGTGTTGTCGTATTGCGCGGCGGCGGCTTTTACGCGCGCATCGGCGGCGGCGATGTTGGCTTTGATGCGCCCTGCGGTGAACAGCGGCACGGTTACACTCGCGCTCAATAGCCCGCCCGTGCTTTTGGCGATGGAGGATAAATTGTTGTCCAGCCCAATGCGCCCGTTGCTCCACGCAAACTGAATGTCAAAGCGCGGCAGTCTGTCCATTTTCGCGCTGGCGAGCTTGGCGGCGGCGGCGCGGGCTTGGCGTTCGGCGGCGCGCACATCGGGGCGGCGCGTTAATACGTCCAACGGCGTTGCCCCTTGCGGCGCGGCGGGCAGGTTTGCCAACACGTTTGCCGCGCTTTCAGGCAGCCTAAAACCCTGCGGCACTTGCCCCGTGAGCACGGCAATGCTGCGCACATGGGCGGCGCGTTGCGCATCCAGCGTGGCGGTTTCGGCTTGGGCGGCGGCAAGCTGCGCCTGAACTTGGCGCACTTCATACGCGCTCACGTGCCCCGCCTTAAACCGCCCCTGCACATAGCGCAACAGGTTTTTCAGGCTGCCCTCGCGTTGCGCCGCCTGCGCCTGCCGCGCTTCCAATGCCCGCGCGTTCAAATAATGCTGCGCCGTTTCCGCCGCCAACATCAGCTGCGCCCCGTGCCAACGCTCCGCCTCGCCCAACGCCACTTGCCGCGCCGCCTCGGCATCGCTTTTCTTTTGTCCAAAAATATCGGGCGACCACGATGCCGACAACGCCGCGCTGCGCAGGTTGGCGTTATCAAATTCTGCCTGCGCCAGATGCGAGTTGATGCTGCCCGCTGCTGGGCGCAAATTGGCAGGCAGCGGATTATCCTGCTTGTCCGTGGCATATAAATTTGCCCCCGCGCCAATCTGCGGACGGCGGTCGGCAGCGGCTAAATCTGCCTGCGCTTGCGCCGCCTGCATCGTGGCTTGCGCCGCCGCTAGATTGCGGTTTTCGCGCAAAGTTTGTTCCACCAAATCGCGCAGCACAGGGTCTTGCCATGTTGTCCACCAGCGCGAAAGGTCGTTTTCAGGCTGCCCTATTGCTTGTGCGCCCGCTTGCTCAAATGACGGCGGCACCGCCACGCGGCTGGGCACATCGGTGTTTACGGCGCAGGCGGCGAGCGCAAGCGGGATAATCAGGGCGAGGAGTTTGGTTGGGGTGTGCATGATTTTTGCCTTTGGTTGGTTAAGAATGAAAAAGAATTTGCGCTGCAATGCGTTTTCAGGCTGCCTTATGTTTACCACCTGCGGTTGAGCTTGGATATGCAAACAAAATGAAAGCTCACTTTGGCAAGCGCGTAAAACGTTGCCCACATCGCCGCCATGCGCCACAGCAGCCACCAAGCGGTCGGCGCAAACCAGAATACGGCGATTGCCGCGCCGTAAGATACTGCCAACAGCAATGCGCGGGCGGCAACATAAGTCCAAATTTTGTCGCGGCTGTCGTCATACAAGCCGACGAATGCGCCGAATGTGGTGGCGAATAGGGTGAATAGGGCGATGAGTGTGGGCATCATCAAAGGCAGCCTGAAAACAACGAACCGAGTAAAATTAAAACCATCTATCCCATCCACAAGGACATCCCCATGAACACCAAAACCCTCGCCCAACAAGCCCTGCGCATCAGCCAAACAGGCAAGCTCCCCTTGCCCGATGGTGGCTGCTTGGATTTTTCCGCCGAGCAACAAGCCGCGCAACGCCACACCGTGCTATACCGCCCCAGCGAGCTAGCCCATTGGCGCGAAACCCTAAGGCAGCCTGAAACGGAACGAAACCACCGCGCCACGCAAATCAGCGTAACCCCCGAAAGCACGCAGCAAGCCGCCTATCGCTTGATAGTAAAAGAAGGCTTGGGCGATGTGGTGCTGCTCAATTTTGCCTCTGCCAAAAACGCAGGCGGCGGCTTTTTAAACGGCGCCAAAGCACAGGAAGAAGACCTGTGCCGCAGCTCGGGGCTGTATCTCTGCCAACTGGAACAGCCCGATTACTACGCCGCCAATCGCGCCGAAACATCCATGCTCTACACCGACCACATCATCTATTCGCCGCGCGTGCCATTTTTTCGCGTGTCGGGTGATGGGCTGCTGAACGAATGCTTTTATCCTTCGGTGATTACCGCGCCCGCGCCCAATGCAGGCGTGTTTTTGCAGCGCGAACCAAACGGCGCGGCGGCGTTGGCAGCGGCTTTGCAGCGGCGGGCGGATTATGTATTGGCGGTTGCCAAAGACCAAGCGCAGAAAAATTTGGTGCTGGGCGCGTGGGGCTGCGGCGTGTTCCGCAATCCGCCCGAGCAAGTTGCCGCCGCCTTCGCGCAAAGCCTGCGGCAGCCTGAATTTGCCGACTGCTTTGAGCGCATCGTGTTCGCCGTTTACGACCGCAGCCCAAGCAAAGCGGTGTTGCAAGC
>CAJPSG010000290.1 GCA_905373195.1 Kingella oralis | reverse complement strand
CACATTGCTGATTAAATAGAGTATGACTGACTTGCCAAAATATCAGCGAGCCGCCGCCGTTCCATTGGTTGCGTGGTTGGCAAGGGTTTCAGGCTGCCTAAAATACCCCGTAATCTTGTGCTTAAACAAAATATCGTCTTCGCGCACGCCTGCGCCAATATTGTGAATAATCAGCGGGGTATCGCCGTTTTTGTGGTTGGACACGATGCTGATGTGGGGCAGGCGGTTGCCGTTTAGCTCCCATGTAACGATGTCGCCCGCGCGTTATTCGCTGTCGCGCGTTGCCCAGCCCTGCCGCGTGAAATAAACAATCAGGTTGGGCACGCGGCGGTGGTCAATATTGGGGTCGGGCTGTTTTAAGCCCCAGCGGCGTGGATAGTCGGCAAAGTGGCTTTTCATATCGCGATGCACCAGCGCGGGCGGGATAAAGTATTGAGGTTTCATTGTGTAGAAGCAGCCTGAAATCGGTTTAAAGGTTTTTCAGGCTGCCTCTGTTTGTGCATTAAGCTGGGTTGACCAATAGGCAGCCTGAAACCCATTTTGTTTACAGCATCAAGCGTTGCCGTCCCAATCAAACGCAACGGCGCAGCAACAACGCTTCACAGCTTATGGCACATATCGCCGCGCGCAAAGCCCAACCAATCCACGTCCACCTGTTTACCCAAAGCCATCACTTTAAACAATTCGCCCATCTCGTGCTGCGCGGTCAGCGTATTAACCGCTTGGGCAGCCTGAAAATAGCTGGGCGTGTCGGTTTGCGGGAACTGCGCCGCAAGCAAATCCAAAATGCCCAAATTGTATAAAAACGTGGCTTGGTTGGTGTAGCCAATTAAATCCAAACCAGCTGCGCAGCCCGCCTCGGCAATGTCGCTAAAATTAACGTGCGCCGTTAAATCGGTGAGCCCCACGCGGTAAAACGGGTCGTGGATGGTGTGATGGCGATGATGCCCAATCAGCGTGCCATCGCTGCGCTCGGGGTGGTAATACTGCGCCGCATCAAAGCCGTAATCCAGCCAAATCATCGCGCCGCGCGTGAGCTTTTCCGCTAGCGTGCGGATAAAAGCGTGCTGCGCGGGATGCAGCTCGCTGGTGTAGTCGCCCGCGTGTGGCAACAAAGCAGGGTCGGGAAAATAGTTTAAGGCAGCCTGAAAAAGGTCGGGGTCAAGCAACGATTGATAACGCAGCGCAAACCGCCCCGCTTCATAGCCCACACACACGCGCGAAAAATCGCCGTTTTCATGACGACAAACGCGCTCAATCGGCATCGCATCCAACACCTCATTGCCCAGGATAACGCCGTCAAAAGAATAGGGTAGGGCGGATAAGTGCTTCACTTTATGCGCTAAATTTGGCGCGTGTTGCTGAATGTATGCCCGTTGCCGCGCCGCCAATTCGGGCGACAGCTCCATAATATAATAAGCATTCAGGCAGCCTGAAAGCGCGTTTAACAAGGTTGCCGCCAGCGCGCCCGTGCCCGCGCCGAATTCATACACATTGCCCGCCGTTTGCGCCAGCAGCGGTGCAATTTGTCGCGCCAACGTTTGCCCGAACAGCGGCGACAGCGTGGGCGCGGTAACAAAATCGCCCGCCGCGCCAATCTTGTGCGCCCCGCCCGTGTAATAACCATATTGCGGCGCGTAAAGCGCAAGCTCCATAAAGCGCGAAAACGGAATCGCGCCCTGCTGGGCAATTTCATCCGCAATGATTTGTGCGAGCGCATTGCTGGCTTGCTGCTGATTGCTATCCAAATGTGGGATTTGTGGTGAAGTCATAAGGTTAAATTGTGTAAAAATATAAAGCAGAACAGCTATTATAAATGGCTTTGTTTGGGTGCGTGCAAGGAAGTGATTTGGAACGCGCTTTGTTTTTATTGGTAAAAATTTTCGCGTGTTTTTTCAGGCAGCCCGAATGCGTTTTCAGGCTGCCTGAAATGCGTTTTAAAGATGAATTTTCAATCTATTTTTAAAGAGTTAATTCTAATTGGACAGTTTGACCGAAGCCCGTTTTTTGCTTATAGTGTAGCCATGTGGGGGGAAGTGGTGCCAAGTGGCAAAACTTTCCCAAATTCCAAAATTTCAACCAGATTCTGTTATGTTTCGCGGCTCACACGAATTAACCCTTGATAACAAAGGACGATTGGCGATTCCAGCCAAGTTTCGTGATGCCCTGTCGCGCGATTTTGACACGCAACGCATCGTTGCCACGCTGGATAGCCGCGACCGTTTGCTGTTTTATCCCGAATGCGAGTGGGAGAAAGTGGAGCAACAATTATTGTCGCTCAACGTAAAAGGCAAGCCTAATTTGCAGCTTTATCAAAATTTGCTGCTGCACAATGCAGAAACGTTGGAGCTGGATAGCGCGGGGCGCGTGTTGCTGCCGCAAAATCTGCGTCGTTTAGTGAATTTTGACAAAGATGTGATGCTGGTTGGGCGAGTGAATCGGCTAGAACTTTGGGGCTTGGAACAAAAAATGGCAGAAACCGAAAAAGCCTTGTCTATTGACCCCGATGAGCTGGATTTTGATTTAAGCCAAACCGATTTACAATTATGAACTTAGCTGCAAAACCTGAACCATTTCAACACATAACCGTTTTATTGAATGAAGCTGTTGATGCGCTGAATATTCAAGAAAACGGTATTTATGTGGATGGCACGTTTGGGCGCGGCGGGCATTCGCGCTTGATTTTGTCTAAATTGGGCGAAAAAGGGCGGTTGGTAGTGTTTGACAAAGACCCGCAAGCAATTGCGGTGGCACGAGATTTGGCGGCGCAAGATGCGCGTGTAAGCGTGGTACACAATGGCTTTTCCCATTTTCAGGCTGCCTGAATGCTTATTATATTATGGAGCTGTCGCC
>CAJPSG010000289.1 GCA_905373195.1 Kingella oralis | reverse complement strand
GGCGGCGGCATTCGTTAATCAAAGCCATAACGTTATCATAAGCGGGTACCCGATAAAAAATTACCACGCTTGCCAAAGAAATTTGTTTTTTGGCTTCTTCGTAGTCTGTCCAAGACGTTACCGAGCAAGGAATGCCCAGCGCTTTAAACATTTCTTGTTTTTGCATAACACGGTATTTTTTGCATTGGGGAATGCTCATTTCGGCAATGATGGCAACTTTGAGTGCGCAAGTTTCATTGGCAGATTGCGAAACCATGTTTTGAAAAATTTCAGGGATGGAAGGTAAAGAAGTGGCAACGACAGGAGAACTACTTGTACCTGATTTCAATAATTGTTTAACCGTTTTAAATGAATGTGTTTGTTTATATGCTCTGCGCAAAAATTGATAGGCTTTGCCAATGCTGCCTTTTTCGCGTGCCAAAGAAGTAAATTGTTTGCGATAGCGATTTGCTGAACTGATGGCACGCTCGGTATTGAATAAAGGTTTGAGTAAGCGAAATGTCCACAGTTTGGCTTGTCTTTTGGTCTTGCTTTCTAGGCTAGCGGTGTAATTTTGCAATCCTGCAATGCGGTTGTCTAAATTTGATATATGGTCGGTTAGTTGCACCAGTTGTGCTGATTGAGTGACAATGGTTGTTTTGTCTTGTTGATTTTGTTGCTGCGCAGCCGTGAGATTTTGTTGCATTTCATCAAGTTGTGCTTGCAAGCCAAGAATCACTTGGGTTTGTGATTGAGGATAAATTGTGTCAATTTGGCTGGGTGTAATGCTGCGTGTATGGTTAGCGGTTTTGTTTTCTACAACGGCCGTTTCTTGACCCGCAATAATTCGCACACCTAACTCATTTTCATTAGGTGTGCGTTTTTTGATGATGCACACAGAGTTGATAAATTCCACAGAATGAATGTGCGCTAGGCTATGGGGATGGGGCGTGATGACGTTGTAGCGATGGCAAATTTCTTCTAGGGTTTCATTATTGCGTAGTGGCAAGCCCCAATGTTCGTGGTTTACGATGTCGGCAAGGTTTTTTAGGAAATTGATAGCAGAATAGGGGTGGTATAGCCCGCCATCAAATTCTTGCCAATAGCTGCAATGCAAGTCTTCAATAATGAATAGACCGTTATCGTTCAGACGGTCAAAGTAATGGGCGAAATTGCGCACAATGTCGCCTGATGTGTGCGAACCATCATCGATAATGATGTCAAAAGTGGGAACAATGGTAAGAATATGTTGCTTGGTGGCTTCTGTGCCTGCATCGCCGATGATGATTCGGATGCGCGGATCGTCATAATGCAAGTCTTGGCATGTTTCGTTGATGTCGCAGCCGATGATGTGGGTGGCTTCGGGGAAGTATTTTGCCCATACTTCTAGGCTGCCGCCGTTTTGCACGCCGATTTCAAGCAGGTTAATGGCTTGATTGCGATAGGGGGTTAGGATGGGGTCGTAGTCTTCCAGATAGCGTGTCCATTTATCGGATACTTTGCCTTGGTGATTTTCGTGCAGGGTTTTGAGTGTGTCCATACCTTTATCCATTAGTTTAGGGTTAGTGAGAAACTTTGGTGATGTTATTCAACGCCGCATAATAGCCTTGTTTTTCCAGCAATTCTTGATGCGTGCCTTGCTCAATAATATGTCCTTCATCCATCACAATGATGCGGTCGGCGTTTTCAATGGTGGTGAGGCGGTGGGCAACGATGATGCTGGTGCGCCCGTGCATCAGGCGTTCTAGGGCTTCTTGCACAAGGTGTTCGGATTCGTTGTCTAGCGCGCTGGTGGCTTCGTCTAGCAGTAAAATAGGCGCATCTTTTAGAATGGCACGGGCAATGGAAACGCGCTGGCGTTGCCCGCCTGATAGCAGGCTGCCGTTTGCGCCGATGGGTTGGTTTAAGCCATCGGAATGGTTGGCAACGAGTTCGGCGAGGTTGGCGGCTTTGAGCGCGGCAAAGATTTCTTCATCGCTGGCGTTGGGGCGGCTGTATCGCACGTTGTCTTTCAGGCTGCCTTCAAAGAGGAAAACGTCTTGCGACACAAGAGCGAACTGTTCGCGCAGGTTGGCAAGGGTTAAATCGTTGATGTTTTCGCCGTCAATCAACACTTTGCCGTGGCTGGGGATAACGAAGCGCGGCAACAAATTAACCACGGTGGTTTTGCCGCTGCCCGAACGCCCCACTAGGGCAACGCGCTCGCCCGCTTTAATTTCTAGGTTGAAATTGTCTAGGGCTTTGCGTGTTTCTTGGCTGTATTGCACATCAATGTTTTCAAATTTTAGGCTGCCTGAAACGTGGTTGAGCGTTTTGCTGCCCGTGTCTTGTTCTGTTTTTTCATCCAAAAAGTCGCACACGGCATCGGATGCCAAAAACATGCTTTGCATGGGGATGCTGATGTTGGCTAAATTTTTAATCGGGCTGAGCATTTGCAGCATGGCAACGATAAACGCCATAAATTCGCCAATGGTGGTTACGCCGTTTTGGCTTTGCCACAGGGCGATAAAAATTACCACGGCAAGGGCGAGCGAGGCGATGAGTTCGCTAAACGGCGAACGTGCGGCGGTGGCTTGGGTGATTTTTTTGCCCAGCCGCACGATGGTGTTGTTCACATCGGCAAAACGGCTGGCGGCTTGTTGTTGCCCGCCAAACAGTTTGACCACTTGATGCCCTTGGTGCACTTCGTTTACCACGTTGTTTAATGTGCCAATGGAAAGCTGCGCACTGGAAATAATGTCTTTCAGGCGGTTGCGGTAATAACGCGACAGCAGCGAAAGCACGGGGAACATCAGGGCGACCACCAAGCTCAATTGCCAGTTGAGATACAGCAACACGCATACCAAGCCAAGCAAACCGCGCGTAAGCCCTAAGGC
>CAJPSG010000288.1 GCA_905373195.1 Kingella oralis | reverse complement strand
TTCAGGCTGCCTGAAATCAATAGCCATGGGTCAATCTACTTTCACGGCGCACCGCGCGACTGGCAACGCGCACCGCGCCAATATTGAGTTCTCGGCTGGCGTAGTGCGCCAAAACCAGCGCGATGGCGGTGTCGCCGTGGCGTTTGTTGCCGTCCTGTCCGCGTGTGCGCGTGTCGGGAATGCGTGGCACGCCTTTGACGAGTTCAAAGGCGCGTAGGTCGGTCAAGATGTCTTCATCGCGCGGCAATTTATCCAGCGTGCCGTCTTCCAGCGCGGCTTTAAATGGCACGGTGTGGGCGCGATACCAGTTCTCCGACAACATCACGGCTTGCACGCGGTCGCCGCCGAATTGGTCTTGCATCGCTTCGGCGAGATACTGCCCGTTGCCGCGCGCGTCCAAAGCCGCGCCGAGCAGGTTGGGTAAGCCTGCCAACAGATAGGCGCAGATTTGCTCTTGCTGTTTAAACGGCATATTGCCCAGTTCCAAGATAAACGGCGTGTAGAGATTAAGATTTTGCTGGCGGATTAACGGCACAATCGCGCTGCGGTCGCCATTGCGGGCAAAGTCCACGCCGATAAAGCTGTGGCGCGTGTTGTCCAACGCGGCTAACAGCGGTTTCAGGCTGCCTGAAAGCCAGTCTGCCACTTCGGCGGCGCGTTGGTGTTCGGGCAGTAGCGCAAAATCATCTGTTTGGTCGTAACGCAGCACAGGCGTGTAGGGCGACATTCGGCTTTCAATCAAAGCGCGGTTGAGCCATTTGCCGCCGCCGTTTTTGGGGATGCAGTCCAACTCTTCCGCCGCGTCTTCGCCGTAGCTGGCGCGGATTTCGGCAACCCACGCGGCTTCGCCTTCTGCTGTCCAATCTATGCCGCGTCGCAGGCAGATGCGTTTGTATAAGCCGTCTGCGAGCGCATCGTCAAAGGTAATGCGGTGCACTGTGTAGGGCTTTTTGCCTGCGCGACAGTCGGTAATCAATTCGTTAAATGGGTTATCCACGCCGTCATGGGTGGAGATGATGTGCACCTGCCCGCCCCACATCAGCAACGCCATTGCGGCTTTGAGTAGCTCTGGCAAGTCGTCGTGGAAGGCGGCTTCGTCGATAATCACGCGCCCTTGCTTACCGCGCAGGTTGTTGGGGCGGCTGGATAAGGCGGTGATGATGCGCCAGCCCGACGCAAAGCGGATGACAAACGCCAGCACGGCTTGTTTGTCGTCGCCGTTGCTAAATACTTCTTCGGTCTCTTCCACTTCATCTGCCGCCAAGCCGTAGAACTTCGCCCAGTTGCCGCAGTCGTGGATAAATTCCAACGCCATGTCTTTGTTGTAGCCGATGTACCAAACGTTCATGCCACTGGTTTGCGCTGCCAGCAAGGCACTATCCGCCGCTTCGCCCCAGCTTAAACCGATACGGCGCGATTTTTCGCACACTTTCACATACGCGGGGTCGGCAATCCAGCGTTGCTGATAAGGCAGCAACACCATCGGCGTGCGGTTATCGTTGGGCGGATTGTGGTTTTCAGGCTGCCTGAAATTGTTTTTTTCGGTCATACCGCAATCCCCAAAATTTGTTTGCGAATTTGCTCGGCGGTGTCGTGCGACAGCCCGCTTTTTTTTATCGCTTGCGCCACTTCATCGGCGGTGGCTTGGGCGCGGGCTTTGACTTTGCCTTGATACTCTTTCAGCCGCGTGCTGGCGGAAATCAGCCCCGCGATGCGTTTTGCGCCTTCGCTCATCAGGTCAAACCGCTCCATCGGTGGCAGCTCTTCGTCGGGCAGCTCGCCGATTTGCACCAGCGCGTCAAATAGCTCGGTCTGCACCATTGCCATCAGGGCTTCGCTGCGGGTGTCGCCTTCGTCTGCCGCACCTTCGGCAATTAGCCGCGCCGCTTCGGTGCTGGCTTTGATGCTGGCAAAACGCCGTTCCACCTTTTGCCCATAGCGGTGCACGGCGGAACGGCTGATTTCGTAGCCCTGCGCGGTCAGCCAGTCTGCCAGCGCGGTGTAGTTGGCAAACCCATTTTCGGACAGCTTGCGCTCTAAACTGTGGCGCACGGCTTCGGGCAAGGCATCTATGCTGCTGCGACGTGCCATCTCAACTCTCCCAGTATTTTGGCGGGCGGGCGATGCCTGCTTCACATTCAATGGTGTACTCGGCGATGTCCACGCCCAAGCGGTTTAAATCAGCAAACCACATTCCGCTGGGCTGTTTGGTCAGCACCAACAGGTGGCGGTCTTTTAAATAGTCTAACTGCTGGCGCAATTCCATGGCAGTGGCATCGGGATAAATCCCGCGCATCACGTCCAGCAAAAACACTTCGCTGGATGTGTAGGGGCGGGCTTTATTGAGTGTGTTGATGAGATGCCAGCGCATGCCTTCGCGGCGTGCTTTTTCGTTCATGATTTTTTCACGCTTTCTATTTTGTAAAGATCGGTTAGGGTTTTGTGGATGCCGTCCATCTTGGCTTCCAGTACCGCTTGGTTTCGGATGTAGTCATCGCGCAGCACATATTCGCGCGGCAGGGCGGCTTTGAGCGCGGCGAGTTCTTGACGGATTTCGTCGCGCTCGCGGGCGGCTTCGCGGTTGGTGTCGGAAATGGTTTTGACCCAAAACCACAGCGCGGCGGTGAGCATACTGGTTAAGCCGCCGATTAGGCAGCCTGAAATCCCACCCGTTTCCACTGAGCTGCTGGCAATACACGAACGCCCCGAGCGTCCTGCCAGCGGCTCGCCCCAACATTTGCTAGACCACGCCGTGCGCTATGGCACGTATTGCCAAAAACTGGCAACGCAGGTTTCAGGCTGGCAGGCATGGTATCGGCAGCAGCAAGGCAGCCTGAACGCAAAGGACACACCATGAACC
>CAJPSG010000287.1 GCA_905373195.1 Kingella oralis | reverse complement strand
ACCTGAACAGGCACTAAGAGCTACCACAGCAACCAATGTGAATGCTAATGTCTTCATAATTTTACGCTTTCTGTTGAAAAAATTTAAAGCGTTAGGATAACTTAATATTTGTGGTTTGTCTATTCTAAATCACTTCTGCTTGCTTGTTATGTTGTTTATTTATGCGTATAATCCCGCTCTTTCCTGCACAGAGGGGTGGATGAGTGGTTTAAGTCGCACGCCTGGAAAGTGTGTATACGTTAATAGCGTATCGTGGGTTCGAATCCCATCCCCTCTGCCAAAATATGTTTAAGGCAGCCTGAAAACTGATTTCAGGCTGCCTTTTTTGTGTCCCGCCGACAGGAATCGAACCTGTATTTTACGCTTAGGAGGCATACGTTCTATCCGTTGAACTACGGCGAGTGAAACTTTATGCAATGCGCGATAGGGATTGTTTGGCTAGTTCGCGCATGGCATGGGTAACTTCGTTTTCAGGCAGCATCTGCAAGGTTGAAATGGCTTGATCTACGGCGTGCTTGGCTTGCTGGATGCAATAATCCAACGCGCCTGATTGCATCACATGATTATGTATGGTTTCAAAATAACTGCGGTCGGCGTGTTGCAAGGCGTGGCGCACATCGCGGGCGGCATCTTCGCTGCCTTGTTGCATCAGGTAAATCAGCGGCAAGGTAGGCTTGCCTTCGGCTAAATCGTCACCAACATTTTTGCCAATTTGTTCTACACTACCTGAATAATCCAACACATCATCAATGATTTGGAACGCAGTGCCGATGTGTGCGCCGTAGTCTTTTAAGGCTTGTTCTTGCTCGGGCATTGCGCCTGCTAGGATTGCGCCCACTTGCGCGGCGGCTTCAAACAGCTTAGCGGTTTTGTATTGGATGACTTGCAAATACTCGGTTTCGCTGATTTCGGTGTTGCCGATGTTCATCAGCTGCATCACTTCGCCTTCGGCGATGATGTTGGTGGCTTCTGCCATCACTTCTAGGATTTTCAGGCTGCCTGAACCCACCATCAGCTGAAACGCGCGCGTGTACAAAAAATCGCCCACCAACACGGCGGCGGCGTTGCCAAATAGATGATTGGCGGTTTTGCGCCCGCGCCGCAGTTCGCTTTCGTCCACTACATCATCGTGCAGCAGCGTGGAGGTGTGGATAAATTCCACCATCGCAGCGAGGGAATACAGCTTGTCGCTGTCGTAGCCCAAGCACTTGCCTGCCAAAATGGTAAGGATGGGGCGTAGCCGTTTGCCACCTGCGCTGATGATGTAGGTGCCGATTTGTGAAATCAGGGCTACTTCGGATTGCACCGCGCGGTTAATCACCACGTTTACGCGGCTTAAATCGGTTTCCAAATTTTGTTGAAAATAGGGAATGGTGTGCAGCATGACTTGCGGCTTTCGTGCGGATGCGTGTGGGAAAAGGGGCGATTATAGCAGTTATGCCCATTCAAAAAAACTGGCTGCCATCGGTTTTCAGGCTGCCTTATGCGAAACAATATAGGCAGCCTGAAAACTGAAAAACCCCGTTGAAGCAACAGGGTTTGTTTACCAAAAACGGTTTAACTTTCTGCGCCTTCGTAGGGGCGAACGCTTACGGTTTTGCGGTTGAGCGCGCCTTTGGTGGCAAATTCTACATAGCCGTCCACTTTGGCAAATAGGGTGTGGTCTTTGCCCATGCCTACGTTTTCGCCTGCGTGGAATTTGGTGCCACGTTGGCGCACGATGATGGAACCTGCGGGAATCAGCTCGTTGCCGTAGGCTTTTACGCCTAGGCGTTTGGCTTCTGAATCGCGTCCGTTGCGGGTGCTACCGCCTGCTTTTTTACTGGCCATTTTGGTTACTCCTGATTAGCTTGGTTTAGGCGATAGACAAAATTTCAATTTGGGTGAAATTTTGGCGATGCCCTTGACGTTTTTGATAGTGTTTGCGGCGACGCATTTTGAAAATGCGGACTTTTTCGCCACGACCGTGGGCGACCACTTTGGCTACCACTTTGGCTTTGGCGGCTTCTGCGCCTAGTTTTAGTTTATCGCCGTCAGCAATCATCAGAACTTCTAGTTCGATTTGGCTGTCGAGTTCGGCTGGTATCTGTTCTACTTTCAATTTTTCGCCAACGGTAACTTTGTATTGCTTACCGCCGGTTTTTATGACCGCGTACATGCTCAACTCCATAAGAATTGGGTTAATGAAAAGTTCCGCGAGAGGCGGAACGTGGAAAACGGCGAATTATGGCAATATTGGGTTGTTTTGTCAAAAGATTTTTGCTTTTGCTGGGGATTGAGGCAGCCTGAAATTTGAAATGGAGCGGCGGCGGCTTGTTACCAAATGGTTTATTCAATAGGGTTTTACTGATTAAGCGCGATGCTGGTACGCCGCTTGCGCTACGTTGGTTATGGGGTTGGCAAAGGTTTCAGGCTGCCTTTGGAGTGTGGTATAGGCAGCCTGAAAACGCTATGGGTGGTTAGGCAAGGTAATTTCTACGCGCAAGCCTGTGGGGAAGGTTTGGCTGTTGTGCAGGCTGATTGTGCCGCCGTGGCGTTGGACGATGGTTTGGGCGATGGACAGCCCTAGCCCTGTGCCTTGTTCGCCGCTGCCGAGTATGCGGTAGAAGGGGTCAAACACGCGTTCGCGCTCGGCGGCGGGGATGCCGTTGCCGTTGTCTTCTATGATGATGGTGGTGCTGTTTGGCTGGCTTTGGCTGGATAGGTCTATTTGGCTGCCTGCGGGGGTGTAGCGGATGGCGTTGTCGGCAAGGGTTTTGACAAGGGTGTAGAGGTCTATTTCGCTGATAGGCAGGCTGGGGTTTTCGCTGCTGGTTACGCCGATGTCTTGGTCTTTGGCTTGCGCGTAGAAATTACCTTGCCTA
>CAJPSG010000286.1 GCA_905373195.1 Kingella oralis | reverse complement strand
ATGCGCCTGCATATCGGCGTGGTAGGAACTGCGCACCATCGCGCCAATGGCGGCGTTGGTAAAGCCCATGGCGTAGGCTTCTTTTTCAAACTCTTTAAACTGCTCAGGGGTTACATACCGCAGCACGGGCAAATGGCTGTTAGACGGCTGCAAATATTGCCCCACGGTAATCATTTCAATATTGTTGGCACGCATATCGCGCATGATTTCGCGGATTTCGTCGTCGGTTTCGCCCAAGCCCACCATGATGCCCGATTTGGTGGGGATGTGTGGCATCATTTCGCGGTAGCGGCGCAACAGTTCCAGCGAGTGTTTGTAGTCCGCACCAGGGCGCGCCATTTTATACAAGCGCGGGTGGGTTTCTAGGTTGTGGTTCATCACATCGGGTGGGTTTTTCGCCAGAATATCCAGCGCGATGTCTAAACGCCCGCGAAAATCGGGTACCAAAATTTCAATTTTGGTGTTGGGGCTGGTTTTGCGGATTTCGTTGATGCAGTCAGCAAAGTGCTGTGCGCCGCCGTCGCGCAAATCGTCTCTGTCCACGGATGTAATCACCACATAGCGCAAGCCCATAGCGGCAACGGATTCGGCGAGATTTTTCGGCTCGTCTTTGTCCAACTCGTTGGGGCGACCATGCCCCACGTCGCAGAACGGGCAGCGGCGGGTGCAGATGTCGCCCATAATCATAAAAGTGGCGGTGCCGTAGCTGAAACATTCGCCGATGTTGGGGCAGCTGGCTTCTTCGCACACGGTGTGCATTTTTTGCGTGCGCAGGATGTCTTTAATTTCAAAGAATTTTTTGCTGCTGGGGATTTTGGCTTTAATCCAAGATGGTTTTTTGATTTTTTCTTCTAGCGGAACGACTTTGATGGGGATGCGGGCGGTTTTGCTTGCGCCTTTGTGTTTCACGCCTTTGGCGTTGTCTAGGGGGTTGGTGGTTTCGGTGGACATGGTTTTGCTTTCTGTGGTGTGAGTTTTCAGGCTGCCTGAAAACGGTTGATATGAATTGTTGTGCAAATGGCATTTCGGGCTGCGGGGCAGCCTGAAAACCGAAAGCGGCGATTATAACCCTTTTCGCATCACCCGTTGCGCCAGCGTGTTAGACAGGCGATTGAGCCAATAGAGCAGCTTGGTTTTGCCGCCCATGATTTCATAGCGGTTGCGCTGGAAGTCGCGCCAAAATTCGTCCGCCAACTCGTCGGGCGAGATTTTCAGGTGGGCGTGCCCTTTGCCTTGCGACATCGGCGTGGCAACCATCGGCGGCATCAGTTCAAACACGCGCACGGGGCTGTTTTCCAGCTGCCAGCGCAGGGTTTGGCTGAAACTGTGCAGCGCGGCTTTGCTGGCGCAATACACGGCGCAGGTTTCCTTGGGCACAATCGCCAAGCCCGAGGACACATTGACTACGGCGGCTTCGCGCTGCGCGGTCAAAACGGGCAAAAAGGCGAGCGTGAGCTGGGTGGGCGCGGTGAGGTTGATGTTGATTTCTTGGGCGATGTCGTCTGCCGTTTGCGTGGCAAAAGGCTGGGTGAACTGCACGCCCGCGTTGTTTACCAAAATGCTGACATCGGGAAACTCGCGCACAAGGCGCGCACGGTCGGCAGCCTGCGACACATCGGCAACGGCAATCAGGCAGCCTGAAAGCTGCTCGGCGGCTTGGCGCAAGGCTTCTTCGCGCCTGCCAACTAAAATCACGCGATTGTCCGCGGCGTGGAATTTTTTTGCCAGCGCAAAGCCGATGCCTGTTGCGCCGCCTGTAATCAGGACGGTGTGGTTGTTTGGGGTCATATTTTTCTTTCTATGCGGTTTCAGGCTGCCTTAATCGTTAAGCCAACTCGCGCACCAAATGCGCCGCCAATTTCTCCGCCACTTCGCCCCAGCTGGGGCAGGGCTGCACAAAATCGGCGATTTGCGCCATTTCCAGCCCTGCATAGCCGCAGGGGTTGATTTGGTGAAACGGCGCTAAATCCATGTTCACATTCAACGCCAAGCCGTGATACACCGAGCCGTTTTTAATCCGCAGCCCGAGCGAGGCGATTTTGCGCGCGCCCACATATACGCCCGGGCGGGCGGGGTCGTTGGCGGAGGCGATGCCGTATTCGGCAAGGGTGGCGATGATGGCGTTTTCCAGCGCGGAGACGATGGCGCGCACGCTGGTTTTGCGGCGTTTGAAGTCTATCATGGTGTACACGACCACTTGCCCCGGCCCGTGGTAGGTGATTTGCCCGCCGCGATCAATCTGCACCACGGGGATGCTGCCTGAAAACAGCAAATGCTCGGGCTTGCCCGCCAAGCCTTGCGTGAACACGGGGGGGTGTTCCACCAGCCAAAGTTCGTCTTCGGTGTCGGGTGTGCGCTGGTCGTTAAATTGCTTCATGGCTTCAAACGTGGGGGCGTAGTCTGCCATGCCTAGATTCTTGATTTTCATATTTCAGGCTGCCTACTAAAAGAGATTTAGTACACCACTTTCACCATCGGATGCGAGGTTACCGCGCGATAGATGTTGTCCAGATGCTCTTGGTTTTCGGCATACACGGTTACGGTTGCGCCCAGATAATTGCCTTTGGAGCTGGGGCGGATTTTGACGTGTTCTTCGGTGGTATTGGGCGCGTGTTGTTGGATGGCTTTGAGGATTTCGCTGGCGAAATCGGGGTGGGCTGCGCCCATGATTTTGAGGTCAAAGTGGGTGGGGAAGGCGATAAGGGGTTTTTGTTCGGTCATGGTACCAGTCCTTCTAATAGATTGAATAATATTCGTTTTACGGTTTCAGGCTGCCTTTTGGGCGGATGAATAAGCGGGCAACACAAGACAATAAAGGCAGCCTGAAACCGCTTAATCATGTTTTCAGGCTGCCTAAATGTTGCTATG
>CAJPSG010000285.1 GCA_905373195.1 Kingella oralis | reverse complement strand
GCTTATCCGCCGCACTCTTGCTTTGGGCTGGATTACCGCCGCTGGATCGGGTTCAGATTCGGGCTTGGGCGAGCGAGATGGCGCAACCGACAACACGTCCGCTTGCTGTACCAAGTCCACAATCGCCGTGTTATGCAGCATCACGCAATAGCGCGCTTGGGCGTAATCTTTCAGCGTAGCCCAATCGGTTACACGGCTGGTTTGGATGTATAGTCGTTCCAATTAAGTCTTATACAAGGCGGCGAGTCGCAGATAGTACAAGTAGTACAGCAAGACGAGCCAACGCTGTATAAGGCTTAATTGGAACGACTATAATCCACCAACGCATTGCGCACGGCGATGTCTAGCTGGCTGGTGGTTGTGATTTCGCGTGGGGTCATCGTGTTCTCCTTGTTGGTTCAATGGTTTCAGGCTGCTTTTTTATCGCCAAAGGCAGCCTGAAAACCTACTTTCAGGCTGCCTCTCATCAAATATCCAACGGCTGCCACTGCTCGGCATCTTTCAGCGGCGGCAAATACGCCAGCCCGCGCAGTTGCTGCTGCCACAAATAATCGGGAAAGTGATAATGGTCGGCGCGGCTTGGGTCTAGCGCGGTGGCAATCTGCGCCGCGTTACCTTGTTGCAGCAGCGTGGCAAAATTTGGGTTTATCATCACCGCCTTGCCCACGGCGATAAATTCCGCCCAGCCCGTTTGATACGCCGCCAACGCCTGCTCGCCCGAAAGCAAGCAGCCCACGCCAATCAGCGGCAGCTTGCCACCGATGCGCTGGTGGATTAGTGCCATGCGCGTTTGGCTGGTGTCTGCGCCGCGCCGCGCGTGCTTGTAAAAATCCCACAGCGAAACATGAAGATACTGCAACGGTTGCTGCACCAGCGCGTCAATCAGCGCAAAAGTGTCCGCCATGGTTAAGCCGTTGTCGCCTGCTTCTTCGGGCGAAAAACGGTAACCGACAATAAAATCATCGCGCTGCGCTGCCTGCTTTTCCGCCTGCACGGCAGCAATCACCGCCAGCGCAAAGGCAGTCGGCTCGCCCCATTGGTCGCTGCGGCGGTTGCTTTGGCGCGAGACGAATTGTTGAATTAAAAAGCCGTTTGCGCCGTGAATTTCCACGCCGTCAAAGCCTGCGGCGATGGCGAGCTTGGCGGCATAGCCAAATCGCGCTACCAGTGTTTCCACTTCCTGCGCCGTGAGTTCGCGGGCATCGTCTTGCGCGGACGGGGCAACTTTATCCGCCGTCATCGCTTTAAAGCCGCCGTGATGAATTTGCAAAATAGCTTTCGCGCCCTGCGCTTGAATGATGCGCGCCGTTTCGCGCAAGCTGGGCAGATGCGCCGCGTCAAAGGCGTAGGGCTGCCCGTGAAAGGTTTTGCCCTCGGGCGACACCAGCGTGGCGGCGGTGATAAACAGCCCAAAATCGGTTGCCCGATTGCGCAAAAAGGCGCGTTCTTCATCGCTGATTGAGCCGTCTTCGTGCGAGCCGTAGTGCGTCATCGGCGCAACGACAAGGCGGTTTTTGATGATGATGCCGTTGTTGAGCGTGTAGGGTTGAAAGAGTGGGGAAAATTTTTGCGACATGGTTGCTCCTTGCAAACGTAAACAGGGATTTTAGACGGCTTTGGCGGCGGGGGGAGTGTTGCGGCAGTCTGAAAACCCGCTTTCAGGCTGCCTTTATGCCATCATATTCCGCGCTGCGCTCAAACCATTTCGCCACAAACGGGCAATCCGCGCGGATTTTCCAGCCCTGCGATACCGCGTGCGCCGCCAGCGCGTCCAGCAAGGCTTTGGCAACGCCCCGCCCGCGCAGCGACTCGTCCACAAACGTATGGTCGGCGGCAATCGTGTGCGTGTCCACCGCCGTCCAATGGATAAACGCCAGCGTGCGATAGCCCTCGCGGTACACAATTTGGTTGGCTTCAATTTCAAAATTCATATTCGCTTCCTTTGTTAGGTTACATTTTCAGGCTGCCCATTATCTGCCAGCGCACGGCTTGCCAGCAAGCCGTAGAGGCGCGGGGAGCGGTTTCAGGCTGCCTAACGCTCACGCCCGCGTTTAAGCATTGCGTCCGTTTTCAGCATTTGCGGCAGCCTGAAAATAAGATTTAGCGTTTTCAGGCTGCCTACTGCGCCGTTGGGCTTAACAGCAGCACAAGCAGCGTATTGGCGGGGGTATTGTGTACCGCAGCAGGCAGCCTGAAACGCTATCTAACCCGCGCACGCGCTCGGCTGCGAGGCGCAAACCAATTCCGCTATAATCGCCGTTTTTTATCCCCCAGCAAAACCATGACCGCATCCCGCCCTCTCCGCATTCTTGGCATAGACCCTGGCAGCCGCACCACAGGCTTTGGCATCATTGATGTGATTGGGCGCGAGCAGATTTATGTGGTTTCAGGCTGCATCAAAACGATTAAAAACGACGAACTGGCAGGGCGCATCGGCATCATCGTGGAAAACATCAGCGAGCTGATTGCCACCTATCGCCCCACCGTGGCGGCGGTGGAGCGCGTGTTTGTGAACGTAAACCCCGCGTCCACGCTGATGCTGGGGCAGGCTCGGGGCGCGGCGATTGCCGCGTTGGTGCTGCGCGGCTTGCCTGTTTACGAATACACCGCGCTGCAAGTGAAGCAAGCCGTGGTGGGGCAGGGCAAGGCGGCGAAGGAGCAGGTGCAACACATGGTGGTGCAAATGCTGAAACTATCGGGCACGCCCCAAGCCGATGCCGCCGACGGCTTGGCAATCGCGCTCACCCACGCGTTGCGCAATCAAGGCTTGGCGGCGAAGCTCGGCAGCTCGCAAGTAAAAGGCGGGCGGTTTCAATAGGCAGCCTGAAAGCCGAAGGCTTCAACGAAGTTAAAACGAGCGAAGCTAAAACG
>CAJPSG010000284.1 GCA_905373195.1 Kingella oralis | reverse complement strand
CCATTTACGTTTTCAATGCTGCGGATGATTTGCTGCTGTTGCAGGGATTTGAGGGTGTCGGGGTCAAAATCGGGGGCGGGGAGTTTTTGGGGATTGCGCTCGGCGATGAGGCGATTGTTGTCTAGCTGCCAGAGGGCGAGGTGGCTGAATGCGCGGGCTTGCTGGGTTTGGAAGGCGGCGTTGGGGGCTTGGCTTTGCACTAGGGCGGTGGCGAGGTCAGCGCGGATGCGTTGGGCTTGTTGCACGCTGTTGCTGGCGGCGTTGTCTAATGCGGTTTGGCTGAGTTTCAGGCTGCGTTCTAGGGCTTCTTTGGTGTCGTTGCCAAACCATGAGTTGATGCTGTGGGCGATGAATTGGGCGGCGACGCCGAGCAGGAACAAGGCGGGCAGCGCGGCAACGATGGCGAACATGATGGAGAGGCGGCGGGCGATTTGCGAGCCGAAAACGTGGTTGCGTTTGTCGCGCACGATGTGCCAGATGTAGCGCAGGGTTACGATGAGCATGACAAAGGCGAGCGCGCCTGTGAAGCTGGCGATTGCCCAGAAATAGGGGGCGTAGGGGCTGTTGCTGTCGGTGGATTGGGAGAGGGCGTAGAGGGCGATAAAGGAAAGGATGCCGCAGAGGATGAGGAATTTTTGCATGGTGGGGGAGGATGGTTTTCAGGCTGCCTTTTGGGGGCGGGGAATTGAATTGGTTTTCAGGAACAGGATGAGGCAGCCTGAAATCTAAAATGGAGCGGCGACGGCTCGTTGCCAAATGGTATGCAATAGGATTTGTTGGTTGGCATGATGTTGGTGAGCCGCCAACGCGCCATCGGTTGTAGGTTTGATAACGTTTTCAGGCTGCCTATTGCTTAATGGTTAAATCATGCCAGCCCGAATCCAAATCCCAATCGCGCGAGTTGATGGCGTTGATTTGAAACGGCTTGGGCAGCTTGGTGGTGGTGAGGTTGAGCCTGATTTGGGCTTTGACTTCGCTAACGGGCGTGTCGGACAACGCGCCTTCGTTGAGCACTTGCCAGTTGGCGATTGCGCCGATGGCTTTGAGTGCGGTGGTGAGACTGTTGTATTCGGTGGAAAATGTGCCCACGGCAACGCGGTAGCGGTTGGTGAGCGGGTGGAAGCTGAGGCGATAGTTTACGCTGTTGACGGTGCTGATAAGCTGGTTGATTTTGAAGCGGTAGGAGGCGAGGGTGGGGCGTTCTAGGCGGTAGGATAGGGAGAAATCCAGCGGCACGCCTTGTTGCAGGGCGTTTTGCAACTGCTCGGGCAGCTCGGTTTGAAAGCGGCTGCTGATGGCAAGTTGCCCGTTGGCTTGGATTTTGGCTTCGTATCGGGTGGCGGTGATGGTTTCGGCGTGCAGGGCAGGGGAGGCAAACAGGGCGGCGGCAAGCATTAGCGCGATGAGGCAGCCTGAAAACGGGATGGGGCGGTTTTCAGGCTGCCTTGGGCGGGTGGGCAAGGCGTTCAGGCTGCTGTTGTTTACGGTTTGAGGCAGCCTGAAAACGCGGTTAATGTTTTTCAATAAGTGCGTAATAAAAGCCATCTTGTTTTTCGCTTGGGATAAGAGTTTTTTCGGTGTGCAAACGGGCATCGGCGTGGCGGTTGAGAAAGCGTTGGCATTGTTGTTGGTTTTCTTCTTCAAACACGGAGCAGGTTGCCAACAGCATGCGCCCGCCTGATTTGAGCGTTGTCCACAGCGCATCCAGCAGGGGTTCTTGCTGGCGGGCGGTTTTGTAGGCATCGGTGGGGCGGCGCAGCCATTTGATGTCGGGATTGCGTTTGATGGTGCCCGATGCGGTGCAGGGGATGTCTGCCAAGATTGCGTCAAATGGCTCGCCATTATACCAATCGCTTAAATTTTGGGCATCGGCGCAATGTAAGGCAGCCTGAAAATGCAGTCGGGCAAGGTTGTTGCGTACATGTTGCAAGCGTTGCGGGGCGATGTCTAGCGCGGTTAAATCGCAATCGGCAAGCTCCAAAATATGCCCTGTTTTGCCCCCAGGGGCGGCGCAAGCGTCCAAAATGCGCTCGCCGTTTTGCGGATTAAGCAAGTAGGCGGCTTGCTGTGCGCCAAAATCTTGCACCGATGCCCAGCCTTCGGCAAAGCGCGGCAACTGGGCAACGGGCACGGCTTGGGCGAGGCGGATGGCGTGGTCGTCTAAAATTTTGCCGTTTAGCCCCGTTTCGTGTAGCAAGGCGAGATATTGCTCGGCGTTGGCATGGCGGCGGTTCACGCGCAAGGTAAGCGGCGGATGGGCTTGGAAGGCGGTGGCGATATTATGCCAATGTTTGGGGTATTGATTTTGCAATGTTTTTTGCAGCCAAATCGGCAGATTGTGCTTAGCAACATCATCATAGCGGCAGGCTTTGTTGAGCCCATCTTTTTCGCGCAGAAAACGACGCAGGATGGCGTTGGCAAACGAGCGATATTGCCCATGCCCAATTTGCGCGATGTGGTTCACGGCTTCGTTTACCACGGCGTGCGGCGCGTTTTGCGTGTGGTTAAGCTGGTAAAGCGCGACCAGCAGATAGCTTTGCAACGCTTCAATGTCTATCGGCTTGTTGAGCATTTTGCCCAGCATAAATTTCAGGCTGCCTAAATGGCGTTGGCAGCCATAGGCGATGTCTTGCAGCATGCCTTTGTCTTGCGCGGTAAGCTCGGGATTTTGCGCGATGATGTGCGCCAGTTCGTCGGCTAGATTTTTGCCCGAGGCAACGGCGGCAAGGGTGTGCGCGGCGAGGGCTTGGACTTGGTAGAGGGACATGGGTTTCCTTTGCAATGATGGGGCTTGGCAAAAGCGTGTAAACGGGTTTTCAGGCTGCCTCAACGCGGCTGATTTGCTGCAAAAACGCCCGATAATCTTCGCGCAGCGGCAAGTCAAAATTGGTTTGGATAAT
>CAJPSG010000283.1 GCA_905373195.1 Kingella oralis | reverse complement strand
AAAGGTTACACACCATGATGCTAAAAAAAGCCACGCTGGTTCTATTTTGCGTTTTCTCGTTTTCAGGCTGCCGCCCTGCGGACAATAGCCAAGCCTTGCGCAATCAGCCCGCGCCGCCGCGCACCGCTGATTACACGCTGCGTTTGCCCGAGGGCTGGCAGCAAATCGCCACGCAAAACAGCCAAAGCTACACCAGCCCCATCGCGTTCACGCCCGCCAAAGAAAAAATGGTTTACTACTTTAACAGCGACAGCCAAATCGCCAGCGCGCCGAGCAACGAGGGTTATTACCGCGAACTGCTGGGCAAAACCGCCGATGGCAAGCGCGTGGTGCAAGATTTTTACCAAAGCAGCCAAACGCCGCAAACCGCGCCTTTTGTGTTAGACGATGATGCCAATATTGAATCGTTTGATTCGGATGGCAGCAATGGGCGGATTGTGTGGTTTTCGCGCGGCGGCGATGTGGCGCAAATTGGCGATTTTAAACAAGGCGCGTCTGACAATATTATTGTGAACGTGCGCCGTGGCAAAGCCGTGCTGGCAATGGAAAAAACCAGCCAAGGCTTAACCAACTACATCTTGGACGACAACGCCCAAATCGCATCCGTTGTGAACAAACAGGGCGACACCATCCGCGCCATTTTGTTCTACCCCAACGGCAGCGCGATGTTCCAAGGCGATATGACTCAAAACCAAGAAAAATTCCATACCGCTTATTGCTGGAACGAATCCGCCCAGCCCATTGTCTGCGACAGCATTCAAGATAAGCTGGAAACGGGCTTGCAACAGGTGGATGGCGTATTACAAAGCCGCATCTAACTGAGGCAGCCTGAAATCCATTTTTTCGTTTTCAGGCTGCCTTTTCTTTATAATTCCTCCCCCCAAAAGCAACCATTGAGGCAGTCTGAAAATGCCCACCGCACCTACTCCGCCCAACGACTTCAACCTAGAAATCTTCCTCAAATCCCTGCCCAACAGCGCAGGCGTGTATCGCATGATCGCCGCCGACGGCACAGTGTTATACGTCGGCAAAGCGGTAAACCTGAAACGCCGCGTGTCCAGCTACTTCCAAAAAACCGACCACTCGCCGCGCATCCAGCTTATGCTCAAACAAGTCGCGCGCATAGAAATCACGCTCACCCAAAGCGAAGCCGAGGCGCTGATTTTAGAAAACAACCTCATCAAATCGCTCTCGCCCAAATACAACATCCTATTTCGCGACGACAAATCCTATCCCTACCTGATGATTAGCGGACACGCCTACCCCCAGCTTGCCTACTATCGCGGCAGCCTGAAAAAGCCCAACCAATACTTCGGGCCCTACCCCAATGGCTACGCCGTGCGCGACAGCATAGAAATTTTGCAAAAAGTATTCCAACTGCGCACCTGCGAAGACAGCGTGTTCGCCCACCGCGACCGCCCCTGCCTGCTCCATCAAATCAAACGCTGCTCCGCCCCCTGCGTGGGCGCAGTTTCCGCCGAAGAATATGCCGAGCAAGTGCACCGCGCCACCGCCTTTTTAAACGGGCGCACCGCCGATTTAACCCGCGATTTGGAAGCCGCCATGCACGCAGCCGCCGAAAAGCTAGACTTTGAACGCGCCGCCCAACTGCGCGACCAAATCCAAGCCCTCGCCGTGATGCAATCCAAACAATTCATCGACAGCCAAAACCAACACAGCAAGCAGCAAGACATAGACATCATCGCCATCGCCCAAGCGCAAGGCAGCATCTGCGTGCATTGGGTAAGCATCCGCGGCGGGCGGCATGTGGGCGATCGCAGCTTCTTCCCCGACACCCGCCAAGACCCCAGCCCCAATCCGCAAGACTACGCCGAAGCCTTTGTTGCCCAGCATTATTTGGGCAAGCCCAAGCCCGATGTGTTCATTACCAATTTCAGGCTGCCTGAAAGCCTGCAAACCGCGTTAAACAGCGAACACCCACGCCAAATCGTGTTCACACAAGGCGAGCGCGGCGAGCGCAAAGTCTGGCTCAACATGGCGGTGCGCAATGCCGAACACGCCCTATCGCAACACCAACTGCAAAACAGCAATCAACAAGAGCGCGTTGCCGCCCTCGCCGAAATCATCGGGCTGCCTGAAAACGAATTGCAACGCCTAGAATGCTTTGACATCAGCCACACCCAAGGCGAAGCCACCCTCGCCAGCTGCGTGGTGTACGACGACTACGCCATGCAGCCCAGCCAATACCGCCGCTACAACATCACCACCGCCAAAGCAGGCGACGACTACGCCGCCATGCGCGAAGTGCTCACCCGCCGCTACGGCAAAATGCAACAAGCCCGCGAAAACGGCGAAAACGTGCGCTTTCCCGATGCCGTGCTGATAGACGGCGGCAAAGGGCAAATCCGCATCGCCACCGAAGTGTGGGCAGAACTCGGCTTGCACATCCCCCTCGTTGGCATTGCCAAAGGCGTAGAACGCAAAGCAGGCTTGGAAGAATTGATTTTGCCGTTCCAAAACCGACAATTCAGGCTGCCGCCCAACAGCCCCGCGCTGCACCTCTTGCAAACCGTACGCGACGAATCCCACCGCTTCGCCATCACAGGCATGCGCGCCAAACGCGACAAAGCCCGCGTTACTTCATCGCTGGGCGACATCAGCGGCATCGGCGCCAAACGCAAAGCCGCGCTGTTAACCCGTTTTGGCGGACTACGCGGCGTGCAAGCCGCCAGCATTGACGACCTCGCGCAAACCGACGGCATCAGCCGCGCGCTGGCAGAGAAGATTTACGGCTATTTTCATGGCTAGGTGCAGGCGATGGCACACGTTAGCCATAGCCATAAAAGGCAGCCTGAAACAGGGAAATAGCGTTTCAGAATACCTTTTCTTTTTTTGTTGGCAACGACTGCCGCGTTAGCCATCCACACAAGCATAAGGCAGCCTGAA
>CAJPSG010000282.1 GCA_905373195.1 Kingella oralis | reverse complement strand
GCCCCGTTCTCTCTCTGGCTGCAACGCCAACTCGCCAACCAAACGCTCAATCTTGATTTGCTCGCCCAATGGCTACCGCGAGTGCTCACGCCCGATGATTACGCCCAGTTCGCAAACTGGCAACAGCTGCAAGCCGATGGCAACGAAGCCGAAATCGCCCGCCAACTCCGCGTCCTGCGCCGCCATGTGCTCGCCCACATCATCGCGTGCGACATCCACCGCCAATCCACCCTCGCCGAAGTAACCCACACCATCACCCAATTCGCCGATTTCGCCATCAACACCGCGCTGAGCTACGCCCACGCCCACAACCAAGCCCTATACGGCACCCCCATCGGGCGGCACACAGGTGCCGAGCAGCATCTCACCGTTATCGCCATGGGCAAAGCAGGCGGCTACGAATTAAACGTCTCATCCGACCTTGATCTCATCTTCACCTACCCCGAAAGCGGCGACACCAATGGCAAGCGCGAGCGCAGCAACCAAGAATTCTTCACCAAAGTGGGGCAGAAACTCATCGCCCTGTTGGGCGACATCACCGCCGATGGGCAAGTGTTCCGCATAGACATGCGCCTGCGCCCCGATGGCGACAGCGGCGCGCTGGTGGCCAGCGAAACCGCGTTGGAGCAATACCTGATTACACAAGGGCGCGAATGGGAACGCTACGCATGGTGCAAAGCCCGCGTGGTAACACCGTATGCCAACGACATCGCCGCCCTCGTGCGCCCCTTTGTGTTCCGCAAATATTTGGACTACAACGCCTACCACGCCATGCGCGAGCTGCATCGCCAAATCAAGCAAGAAGTGCAAAAACGCGGCATGGAAAACAACATCAAACTCGGCGCGGGCGGCATCCGCGAAATAGAATTTATCGCCCAAATTTTTCAAATGATACGCGGCGGGCAAAACCGCAGCCTGCAACTCAAAGGCACGCAAGAAACGCTGGCGAAACTGGGCGAGCTGGGCATTTTGCCCGAGGATACCGTTGCCCAACTGCTCGCCGCCTACCGCTTCCTGCGCGACACGGAACACCGCCTGCAATACTGGGACGACCAGCAAACCCAAACCCTGCCCGATAGCCCCGAGCAACAAACCCAGCTTGCCATCAGCATGGGCTTTGCCGACTACACCGCCTTTTTAGGCAGCCTGAAAACGCACCGCGATTTTGTGAACCAACAATTCAACCAAATTCTCAACGAGCCCGAGCAAACCGACCACGATAACCAACACCCCCTTGCCGAACTATGGGACAACGCCGCCGAGCCCAATCGGCAGCCTGAAAACGCATCTTGGCAACAGCAAAAACTCGCCGCGCTGGGCTATGCCGACAGCCCCCACATCGCCCAACGCCTTGCCCACATCCGCCAAGGCAGCAAATACCGCCAACTCTCCGCCCAAGCCCAGCCGCGCTTTGATGCCATCGTCCCCCGCATGATAGAAGCCGCCGCCCATCGCCCCAACCCCGATGCCACGCTGCTGCGTCTGCTGGATTTTCTAGACAGCATCAGCCGCCGCTCCGCCTATCTCGCCTTTTTGCAACAATATCCCGCCGCGCTCAACCAAGTTGCCGAGCTGATGTCGCAAAGCGCGTGGGCAGCCGAATACCTGCGCCAACACCCCATTTTGTTAGACGAACTCCTATCCGCCCAACTGATGCAGCCGCTGGATTGGGCAGCGCTGGAAAACGAACTCGCCAGCAGCCTGAACGCCCAAGACGACACCGAAAGCAAAATGGACACCCTGCGCCATTTCCAGCACGCGCAAACCTTCCGCCTGCTGGTGCAAGACCTCGCAGGGCAGTGGACAGTAGAAGCCCTAAGCGATGAGCTTTCCCAGCTTGCCGACACCGTCCTGCGCCAAACCCTGCACCACGCATGGCACAGCATCCCCAAAATCCACCGCCCCGACCCGCAATTCATCATCATCGGCTACGGCAAGCTCGGCGGCAAAGAACTCGGCTACACCTCCGACCTAGACCTCGTTTATCTGTATGACGACCCCCACCCTGAAGCCGCCAGCCTCTACACCAAACTCGCCCGCCGCCTCACCACATGGTTATCCAGCAGCACAGGCGCAGGCAGCCTCTACGAACTAGATTTGCGCCTGCGCCCCAACGGCGACAGCGGCTTCCTCGCCCACAGCCTCGCCGCCTACACCCAATACCAACACCAAAACGCATGGACATGGGAACACCAATCGCTCACTCGCGCCCGCTACATCTGCGGCAGCGCAACGCTAGGTGCGCAATTTGAACAACTGCGCCGCCAAATCATCGCCCAGCCGCGCGATATAGGCAGCCTGAAAAACGACATCCTCGCCATGCGCCAAAAAATCACCGCCACCCACCCCGCCGATGATGAAAACGTCAAATACGCCCGCGGCGGCGTGGTGGACGTAGAATTTATCGTGCAATACCTCGTGCTGGCACACAGCCACCAAGCCCCCGAGCTGCTAGAAAACTACGGCAACATCGCCCTATTAGGCATGGCAGCGCAACGCGGCTTCATCCCCCCCGCACAAGCCACCGCCGCCCAAAACGCCTACCGCCGCTACCGTCAAATCCAACACAACAAAAAACTGCGCGACCTCGCCCGCGCCGCCGTGGACGAAAAATTGCTCGCCGATTATCAAGCCGTGCGGGCATTGTGGGCAGCGGTGTTTGGGGAAACGATTTAATTTGCGCGGTATGCCAAAGGCAGCCTGAAAACCCATCCGCCCGTTTTCAGGCTGCCTTCATCCGTAGGGTGGGCAACTCGTTGCCCACAGCGATGGCAAACATTTTGGTTATTACCAACATTCTAGCGGGCAACAAGTTGCCCCCCCTACACGCCATCTCATCACGCCAACAACAGGCAGCCTGAAAACGTTTCAAACCTATTCCCGCTTCGCTGCTTTGCCGTGATTTTTAAGCCAG
>CAJPSG010000281.1 GCA_905373195.1 Kingella oralis | reverse complement strand
CGGTTTGCCTTCTTGGTCTAACAGCACAACCCGTTGCCCATTGGGCTCTTGCACCTTCGCCACCACCCGCCCCGAAAGCTACCGCTTCGCCGCAGGGCAGTTCGCCCGCCTCGGCTTCACCCAAGACGCAGGCTACATTTGGCGCGCCTACTCCATCACCTCCGCCGAATACGCCGACACGCTGGAATTTTTCGCCATCCTTATCCCCAATGGCGAAATGTCCGCCAAGCTCGCCACCCTGCAAGCGGGCGACAGCATTTTGTTGGACAAAACCGCGCAAGGCTTCTTCCTGCCCGAGCGTTTTCCCGATGGCGACGATTTAATCATGCTCTGCACAGGTTCAGGCATCGCCCCCTTTCTCTCCATTATTCAGCAGCCTGAAATCTGGCAACGCTTTGACACGCTTGCCCTTGCCCACAGCGTGTCGCACAACAAAGATTTGATTTTTAACGACTACATCGCCCAGCTTGCCGAGCATCCGCTGGTGGGCGAGTATTACGCCAAACTGCGTTTCGTCCCCATCACCACGCGCGAAACCGACCGCGAACGGCTGCATTTCAGGCTGCCTGAAAGCCTGCGTAACGGCAGTTTGAGCCAAGCATTCCAACTCACGTTCAGCAAAGAACACAGCCGCTTCATGCTCTGCGGCAATCCCAGCATGGTGCAAGACACATTCAAAGCCCTGCTAGACCAAGGCTTCGCCATGCATCGCAACAAAATCCCTGGGCAAATCATGATGGAAAACGGCTTCTAAACCCAGCCTTGCCGCGCGTCAAAACCGTTTCCAACTTGACACGCATCAACCAATCCAACCCCACGCACCGCCCACAAATAGCGTATAATGCGCCCGTTATTTCTTTTCAGGCTGCCGCCTGAATTATTTTGTAAACACGATAAACCATTATAAGGAAGGTTTAGTATGAGTTTAGTTGAGCTGAAAGTGCCCGATATTGGCGGACACGAAAATGTAGACATCATTGCCGTAGAAATCAAGGTTGGCGACACCGTTGCCCTTGACGACACCCTGATTACACTAGAAACCGACAAAGCCACCATGGACGTGCCCGCCGAAACCGCAGGCGTAGTGAAAGAAGTTAAAGTTAAAGTGGGCGACAAAATTTCAGAAGGCGGCGTGATTGCTGTGGTTGAAGCTGCTGGCGCAGCCGAAGCACCCAAAGCCGCAACACCTGCGCCCCAAGCAGCGCAATTTGCTGGCTCTGCTGATGCCGAGTATGACGTAGTCGTATTGGGTGGTGGCCCTGGCGGCTACTCTGCTGCCTTTGCCGCAGCCGATGAGGGCTTGAAAGTTGCCCTGATTGAACAATACAGCACATTAGGCGGCGTATGCTTGAACGTGGGTTGCATTCCATCCAAAGCCCTGTTGCACAACGCAGCCGTGATTGACGAAGTGAAACACCTCGCTGCCAACGGCATCAAATTCAACGAACCCGAAATTGACATCAACGGCTTGCGTAGCTACAAAGAAAAAGTCATCGCCAAATTAACAGGTGGCTTGGCTGGCATGGCAAAAGCGCGCAAAGTGGACATCATTCGCGGTAATGGTCAATTTGTTGGCGCAAACCACATTGAAGTGGCTTTAACTGAATCCGCTCAATACGAACAAGCCACGCAAACAGGCGAGAAAAAAACCGTTGCCTTCAAAAATGCCATCATCGCCGTGGGCAGCCGCGTGGTTAAACTGCCGTTTATCCCCGAAGACCCACGCATTGTGGATTCAACCGGCGCGCTGGAATTGCGCCAAGTGCCCGAGCGCATGCTGATTATCGGCGGCGGCATCATCGGCTTGGAAATGGGCACGGTGTACAGCACATTGGGCGCACGTTTAGACGTAGTAGAAATGATGGACGGCTTGATGCAAGGCGCAGATCGCGATTTGGAAAAAGTATGGGAAAAAATGAACGCCCATCGCTTTGACAACATTATGACCAGCACCAAAACCGTTGCCGTGGAAGCCAAAGCAGACGGCATCTACGTTACCTTTGAAGGCGAGAAAGCCCCCAAAGAACCCCAACGCTACGACTTGGTGTTGGTTGCCGCAGGTCGCGCGCCCAACGGCAAACTGTGCTCGGCTGAAAAAGCAGGCGTGGCGGTAACTGAACGTGGCTTTATTGAAGTGGACAAACAACAACGCACCAACGTGCCACACATCTACGCCATCGGCGACGTGGTGGGACAACCCATGCTAGCGCACAAAGCGGTTCACGAAGCACACGTTGCCGCCGAAAACTGCGCGGGACACAAAGCCTACTTTGACGCGCGCGTGATTCCTGGTGTGGCGTACACCGACCCCGAAGTGGCTTGGGTGGGCGTTACCGAAGAAATCGCCAAACGTGATGGCATTAAAATCACCAAATCCGTGTTCCCTTGGGCGGCTTCGGGTCGCGCCATTGCCAACGGTCGTGATGAAGGCTTCACCAAACTGATTTTTGATGCCGAAACAGGCTTGATTATCGGTGGCGGCATTGTGGGCACACACTCAGGCGATATGATTGGCGAAATCTGCTTGGCGATTGAAATGGGTTGCGATGCTGTGGACATTGGCAGCACCATCCACCCACACCCAACCTTGGGTGAATCCATCGGCATGGCAGCCGAAGTGGCAAATGGCACTTGCACCGACTTGCCGCCGCAAAAGAAAGCCAAAAAATAATCGCCTAATGATTATGGATTGACGCAAAGGCAGCCTGAAAATCGTAAACAGCGTTTTCAGGCTGCCTTTTTATAACTATTTTGCTTGCGAGAAAAACGTATGTCGTACGAACTGTATTTTTTTACTGAACCCAAATGCTGGATAAGGGACAATTTTGCTTTGCTGACGGGCTTTTTTTGAGCAGCTGGATTCCTTACATTCGCCTCACAAGTGCAACACTTTCCCAAACAAAGAAGGTCAGTATGC
>CAJPSG010000280.1 GCA_905373195.1 Kingella oralis | reverse complement strand
GCACGGAAACCTATGTTGCCATCCGCGCCGAAGTAAATACCCCGCGCTGGCAAGGCGTGCCGTTTTACCTGCGCACAGGCAAACGGATGCCCACACGCAGCGCGCAAATTGTGTTGAACTTTAAACCCGACGCGGGCAGCCTGTTTGGCAACCACGCCAATCGCTTAATCATCAGCTTGCAGCCCGATGAAACCGTGTCGCTCAAATGGCTGGTGAAGCAAGTGGGCAGCGGCTTAAATGTTGCCCCCGCCGAAATGGTGCTGAATATGGGCAACGCGGTGGTGGGTCGCCGCGCCGAGGCGTATGAATTGCTGCTGCGCGAGGTAATTGACGGGCGTTTGGCGTTGTTTAACCGCCGCGACGAATTGGAAAAGGCTTGGGAATGGGTGATGCCGATTTTGGATAACTGGGCGACTTCGCCGATTGCGCCGCATGGTTATCCTGCGGATAGCTGGGGGCCCGAGGCGGCGAGGGAATTGTTGGCGCGGGATGGGAATTTGTGGGTGGAGGAGCAGGGGTAATTATTGGGGGTGAATTGAATTGAGGTAGCCTGAAAATGGGATTGGCCTACAACAGCTCTGTAGATAATTCGTTGTTTACACTATTAGATGCGAAAAAGATGTCTACAACATCTCAAACAGCATCCCCTTTTTAGGCTGCTGTAAGACAGCACGGTATGGTGCGATTTTCTTAGGAAAACTCAAACGCTAAAAGTGAATATTTTATATACTAGCCATGATTTACTTGTACAATACATATTTTAAAAATAAAGAGTATGATCCATTTTTAATCATGTAACAGGGTTTTTCATGTTGAAAAATTATTTTTGGCAGCACTGGCTGCTTTGAGTTTCTCTTTTGTCTTGGCTGCGGTTGATTTGAATACGGCAACGGTGGAGCGGTTAAATCTGTTATTCCTGCGCCTAAGACGGATGCGCCTAAGTGAGAATGAAAGATTAGAAAATGCCCTGACTGGAATGGTCAGGGCGTTTTTATACTGGAAATGAAAAAATATAACTGCTATAATCCGCTAGCTTTCGTTTTGGAAGCATTTTTATTTTTCAACGCTCGCATCGCACAAAAAAGGGTGCTTGTTTGCAAGTTCTAGTGTGTGATGTTTGCTTTAACCCTTTAAAGGAATATTATGTCTCAAATTACTATGCGCCAGATGATTGAAGCTGGCGTTCACTTTGGTCACCAAACTCGTTATTGGAATCCTAAAATGGCGCAGTACATTTTTGGTGCGCGCAATAAAATTCATATTATCAATTTGGAAAAAACCGTTCCCTTGTTCCAAGAAGCGCAAGAAGTGGTGCGCCGTTTGGTGGCTAACAAAGGTACGGTTTTGTTTGTGGGTACCAAACGCCAAGCTCGTGAAATCATTAAAGAAGAAGCGCAACGTGCGGGTATGCCTTATGTGGACTATCGTTGGTTGGGCGGTATGCTGACTAACTATAAAACAGTAAAACAATCTATCAAACGTTTGGAAGAAAAAACAGCAATTTTGGCTAATGCTGAGAGCAGCGGCTACAACAAAAAAGAATTGCTGGATATGACACGCGAAGTAGAAAAACTGGAACGTTCTTTGGGCGGCATTAAAGAGATGAAAGGTTTGCCTGACGCGATTTTTGTGATTGATACGGGCTACCAACATGGTACTTTGGTTGAGGCAGCTAAATTGGGCATTCCCGTGATTGCGGTTGTGGATAGCAATAACAGCCCTGATTTGGTGCAATACGTTATCCCTGGTAACGATGATTCTGCGAAAGCAATCCGCTTGTATTGCCGTGGTATCGCTGATGCGGTGTTGGAAGGCAAAAACCAAGCCGTTGCGGAAACGGTTGCGGCGGCTCAAGCTGCTGAGGCTGCTTAATTATTGATTGTTCATTTCAGGCTGCCTGAATATTTAGGCAGCCTGAAAATAGTTATATGAATTGGAGAAACTCATGGCAGAAATTACTGCAAAAATGGTTGCGGATTTGCGCGCGGCTACTGGCTTGGGCATGATGGAATGCAAAAAAGCCTTGGTTGAAGCGGAAGGCAACATGGAAAAAGCGGAAGAAATCTTGCGTATTAAATCGGGCGCGAAAGCAGGCAAACTGGCGGGTCGTACTGCTGCGGAAGGCGTGTTGGCTTTTGCGATTAACGGCAAAGTGGGCGCGTTGGTTGAAGTAAACTGCGAAACGGATTTCGTTGCCAAAGATGCGGGCTTTGTGGCGTTTGCCAACTTTGTGGCAAAAACGGCTGCGGAGAAAAAACCTGCTACGGTTGAAGAGTTGAGCGCATTGGTTGAAGAAGAACGCAAAGCGGTGATTGCTAAATTGGGCGAAAATATGTCTGTTCGTCGCTTCCAAGTGATTGAAACCGCCAATAATTTGGTGGCTTATATTCACGGTGCTTTGGCAACTGAAGGCGTTTTGGTTGAATATAAAGGCGCGGAAGATGTGGCGCGCAAAGTGGGCATGCACATTGTGGCGGCGAAACCGCAATGCGTGAGCGAAGACCAAGTGGACGCTGCTTTGGTGGAAAAAGAACGCCATATTTACACCGAGCAAGCGATTGCTTCTGGCAAGCCTGCTGAAATTGCAGCCAAAATGGTTGAAGGTCGCATCAAAAAATACTTGGCCGAGGTTACTTTGAACGGACAGGCGTTTGTGATGAATCCTGACCAAACTGTAGCGCAATTCTTGAAAGAGCATGACTCGGAAGTGGTTTCTTTCGTTCGCTATAAAGTGGGCGATGGCATTGAGAAAAAAGAAGTGGATTACGCGGCGGAAGTGGCTGCGGCAGCCAAAGTGTAATTTTTGCTTCTGCTTAAAAAAGCACTCATCTTGGGATGGGTGCTTTTTGTTTTTTCAGGCTGAGACCTTTGCAAAACCTCAGTGGCAGCCTGAAATTTAAAATGGAGCGGCGACGGCTCGTCGC
>CAJPSG010000279.1 GCA_905373195.1 Kingella oralis | reverse complement strand
CGCTATCGGCTTCGCGCAGGGTGGCGGTGGCCAGAATAAATGTGGTTAAAAATAGGCGGTTCATGCGGCAGTAGATGAGGCTTAAAAAAGGGGCGATTATGCCATTGTTGCGGGGCGCATGGCTAGGGTTGGCAGAGGCAGCCTGAAACGGCGTTTGCCCATTTTAGTTTCGCAACGCCGCTTCGCTACGCAGGCTGCCTCTGCCCAACGAAGCGCAAGGGATTTTTGCTATAATCCGCCCCTTTATTTCATTGCACAGGACACTCCCATGAAAGCCAGTCAATTTTTCATTTCCACCTTAAAAGAAGCCCCCGCTGAAGCCACGCTTGCCAGCCATAAACTCATGCTGCGCGCAGGGCTGATTAAAGCCAACGCATCGGGCTTATACACTTGGATGCCGATGGGCTTGCGCGTGTTGCGCAAAGTGGAAGCGATTGTGCGTGAGGAAATGAACCGCGCAGGCGCGATTGAGCTTTTGATGCCCGTGGTGCAACCTGCTGATTTGTGGAAAGAAAGCGGGCGTTGGGATTTTTACGGCGACGAGCTTTTGCGCATCACCGACCGCCACGACAACGCCTTTTGTTTCAGCCCCACTTGCGAAGAATTGATTACCGACATTGTGCGCAAAGAAATCAATTCATACAAGCAATTACCCAAAAATTTCTACCACATCCAAACCAAATTTCGCGATGAACGCCGCCCCCGCTTCGGCGTGATGCGCGCGCGCGAATTTGTGATGAAAGACGCTTATTCCTTCCACGCCGATTTTGAATCGCTCCAAGCCACCTATCAAACCATGTATGACGCATATTGCCGCATTTTCAACCGTTTAGGCTTGGATTATCGCCCCGTGGCGGCGGACACGGGCAGCATCGGTGGCACAGGCTCGCACGAGTTTCAAGTGTTGGCAGACAGCGGCGAAGACGTGATTGCATACAGCGACACCTCCGATTACGCCGCAAATGTAGAACTGGCGCAGACTTTGCCGCTTTCAGGCTGCCGCGCCGCGCCCGCGCAAGAATTGACCAAAATCCACACGCCCAATGTGAAAACCATCGCGCAACTGGTTGAGTTTCTGAACATTCCTGTTGAGCAAACGCTAAAATCCATCGTGGTGGAAGGCGAAGCCGAGGGCGAATTGGTGCTGCTGATGCTGCGCGGCGACCACGAGTTCAACGACATCAAAGCCGAAAAACTGGCGGGCGTAAAATCGCCGCTCACCATGGCATCGCCCGAAGCAATCGTGGCGCAATTTGGCGCAAACGGCGGCTCGCTCGGCTGCGTGGGCTTCGCAGGCAAAGTGTATGCCGACTTCGCCTGCGAAAAAGGCGCAGATTGGGTAATCGGCGCCAACGAAGACGACTACCACTACACCGGCTTCAACTTTGGGCGCGATGCCGCCGAGCCCGAATTTGTGGACTTGCGCAACGTGGTGGCAGGCGACCCCAGCCCCTGCGGCAAAGGCAGCCTGAAACTGGCGCGCGGCATTGAAGTGGGGCACGTTTTCCAATTGCGCGACAAATATTCCGCCGCGCTCAACGCCAGCTTTTTGGACAGCAACGGCAAAAGCCAAATCATGGAAATGGGCTGCTACGGCATCGGCATCACCCGCATCGTTGCCGCCGCCATTGAGCAAAACAACGACGAGCGCGGCATCATTTGGACCAACAGCATGGCGCCATTTAGCGTGGTCATCGTGCCGATGAATTACAAAAAATCCGACAGCGTGCGCGCCGCCGCCGACCAAATCTACGCCGATTTGCAAGCCGCAGGCGTGGATGTGTTGCTGGACGACCGCGACGAACGCGCAGGCGTGTTGCTTAACGACAGCGAATTGCTTGGCATCCCGCACCGCATTGTGATTGGCGACAGAGCGCTCAAAGAAGGCAATGTGGAATATGCCGAACGCCGCAGCGGCGAAAGCATCAGCGTGCCGCTCAATGAAATCGTGGCAAAAATCTGCGCGATTTAATGCCAAGGCAGCCTGAAAGTGGGTTTTCAGGCTGCCTTAATATGTTCACATTTATCTGAAAGGAAACCCTATGATTAAACCCGCCCTAACCGCATTGGCAGCCGCCGCCAGCTTAACCGCTTGCGCACAAAACAGCGCGCCCGAAGCGCCTGCCACGCAAGCCACAAACGTACCGCGCATCCACACCGTTGCCAGCCAATACCCATTTGATGAAACGGTAACGCGCTTGCAAAACGCCATCCAAGCCAAAGGCATGACCGTGTTTGCCGTGATTGACCACCGCGCCGCCGCCCGCCAAAGCGGCTTGGAGATGCAGCCCGCCACCGTGATTGTGTTTGGCACGCCCAAAGCAGGCACGCCGCTGATGGTGAAAGACCCCACCTTCGCGCTGCAACTGCCGCTGCGCGTGTTGGTAACGCAAACCCCAGCGGGCGTGCAAGCCGTGTTCACCGACACCCGCGCTCTGATTGACGGCAGCCGCATTGAATACAGCGAAGTGGAAAACACGCTGGCAAATGCGGAGAAGTTGATACGCGCGGTGGTGGCGCAGTAAATATTGGCAGCCTGAAAAAGGTTGGAGCGGCGACGGCTCGTCGCCATGTTGCTTGTTAAATAGAGCATGGCTGATTTGCCAAGATGCGAGATGTCGGCGAGCCGCCGACGCTCCATTAGGTTGTTTTTCAGGTTGCCTTTTGCATGAAACTAAGAATAATCAAGTTAGGATAAAATGTACTACGTTGATATAGAAAATAAAAAATTGGAACCCCTTGAATCCGTTTCTTTTAGTAATGTGCATTTCAAAGAACGGAAGGATTTACAAGAATGGTTGGCAGCCAATCCGCAATGTTTATCTGTAAACGAGCGCGATGAATTGCTGATTATTCAAAAAGAATTTCATGGCTTCTTACATTCGCCTCACAAGTGCAACACTTTCCCAAACAAAGAAGGTCAGT
>CAJPSG010000278.1 GCA_905373195.1 Kingella oralis | reverse complement strand
AAATCCACAGCGTGTGGCGTTGATAATGAATGCCCAGATTGATGACTTGGGCGCGCCCGAGCAAATGCACGTCCAGCCGATGCCGCTCGCGCCACAAAAACGGCACGCTAATCAGCATCAACACGCCGCTATACGCCAGCATTTGCGTGTTCACGCTGTTGAAGCTGGCAAAGGTGGCGGCTTGGGCGGCGGTAAATTCCTCGGGGTCTATCATCCGTTGCAGCAGGCTAGATAGGCTACGAAACAGCACGCCAAACACCACGCCAATTAAAATCATCCGCGCCAAATCGCGCCCGCCTTGTTTGAGCAACAGGCTAAACAGCAGCAACGAGCCGCCCAGCATCGCCGCCAATTCCAGCGAAAACTTGCCCAACGGCGCAAGCTGCGTGTAGCCCAAGCCGCCCAGCGCGGCAACCAGCGCGGTTTGCAAAAACACATACAGCGCGTCAAAGCCCAAAATAGACGGCGTTAAGATGGGATTGTGGGTGATGGTTTGAAACAGCAGCGTGGACACGCCCACGGCATAAGCCACCAGCAGCAAGGCGGCGAGCTTTTTCGCCCGCAGCGGCAACACAAAATCCCACGCGCCTTGCGCATTCCAAGTGAGAAACAGCGCGGCGGATAGGATAAGCAGGGCGGATAAAATCAGAATAAGTTTTGTGGATTGAGACATGGTATTCAGATGGATAGTTTGTTTACTTGGGCAGGGCGGGAAATGGTGTTTTCAGGCTGCCTACCCCCGTTGCGGCGCACGCAGCAACAGCAAAAACAACACCGTCCCCACCACGCCGAACACCGTTGCCACGGGAATTTCAAACGGAAACACAATCAGCCGCCCAATCAAATCGCACATCAACACCAACGCCGCCCCCAGCAACGCCACCGCAGGCAAACTCGCCCGCAGCTTATCGCCCAGCAGGCGGCTGGCGATATTGGGCACCACCAAGCCGATAAACGGAATGCTCCCCACCGTAACCACCACCAAAGCCATAATCAGCGACACAATCAGCAGCCCCGCCCACAGCACCGCATCGCGGTTTAGCCCCAAATTCGCCGCCACGCTGTCGCCCAAGCCCATAATCGTCAGCTGGTCGGCAATCACATAAGCAAACGCCGCCAACGCGCCCGTTGCCCACAGCAGCTCATATCGCCCCAGCAACACGCCCGAAAAATCGCCGCTTTGCCACACATTCAACATTTGCAGCATCTCGGTTTCATAAGCAATAAACGTCGCCACCGCATCAATCACGCCGCCAAAAATCATCCCCACCAACGGCACCAGCAACTGCGCCGAGGGCGGCAAACGCCGCGACAAAGCCATAAACAACAGCATCCCCGCCAACGCCGCCGCTGCCGCCACGCTCATTTTCACCAACAACGCCGCCGAGGGCGCAAACAACGCCATCAGCAGCAGCCCCAACGCCGCCGATTGGCTCGCGCCCACCATCGACGGCTCAACAAACCTGTTTTTCAGCAAAATCTGCATAATCATCCCCGCCACCGCCATCGACGCGCCCACCAACACAATGGCAAACGTGCGCGGCAGGCGGCTGATAACGAGCACTTGACTGCTGCCGTTCAGGCTGCCTGAAAACAAATCCGCCCAATGAAAATGCGCCACGCCCACAGACAGGCTGGCAACAAACAACAGGGCAACGAGAAGCAGGGAGAGGAGATAGAGGATTTGGGGCGTTATTTTCGTGTTAAGCATATTTTTCTGTTTTCACGCTGAAATCTTGGCGAACCAGTAATACGGTGTTTGATTAAGCCATTTGGCGGCGAGCCGCCGTCGTTCCATTTTAGGTTTCAGGCTGCCTCATGTGTGTGGTGGGGTTAGGGCAACGCGGCTCTTGATTGCCACGCGCTAAACGGCAGCCTGAAAACGCACTTCGTCCACGCGCCCCGTTCCCACGCATTTGCCCGCTTCAATAATGGCAAACGCCGCCCCGCACTGCAACAACGGCGAATCATCCACATCAAACAAAGGCTTCACTTCAACTGCTATGTCTTGGTTGGCAGCAGACACTTCGCCGCTGATAAATTCCACACCCAGATATTCGCCCGAATTATCGGCAACAAAATGCGGGCGGTAGCAGGTGGCGGCGTAATCAATCGGCGGCAGCCTGAAACGAAGTTCAGCGGAGCTAAAACCTTGTTGGTGAAATGGATGGTGCAAAGCAGGGTAAACGGCGGCATCGGGGTTATTGGGGCGTTTCGTTTAAAAATTCGTCTAAATAACGCTTGCCACTATCGTCTAGCGTGGTGCGCAGTTCGCGCAGTCGGGCAAACAGCGCGGCTTTTTCGGCGGCGGTGAGCGTGTGTCCGCTGTCGTCGGTTAGGCGGTTGTAATCGGGCGTGCCTTGGGTGTCTAGGCTGCGCAGGCGCAGATAGCTGCGTTTTTTGCCCGATGCGGTTTGGGTTTGCAGCAGCATACTGCCGCCGTCTGCGGCGATGGGGCTTTCGTCAATCAAAATGGCGGTGGGTAAAGTGTCTTTGGGCATGGCGTGGCTTTCGGGGGCTTGGGCGATTGTGCATGATACGGCTAGGGCGAGCAGTAGAGGGAATAAGGATTGCATGGTTGACTTTTTCAGGCTGCCTTATTTATGGCTCAGAATGGCGGGCTATATTTAGTTAAAATAAAACAATATGGGTAGGGTGCTGCTACGCACCGTTTGTTGAACATCGTTAAACAGTGCATGGCAAAGCCGCACACTCTACGCCGACTGTTTTTCAGGCTGCCCATTGGGTTGAGGCAGCCTGCGTAGCGTAGCGGAGTTGCGAAGCTAAAACGGTTATTCAAACTGCAAACGGCTGATGTTCACGCGCCGCAAGGCGTGGGTATGGCGGCGCAACGCCATGCAAACGGCTGAACCCGCAGCAACGTTTTTCAGGCTGCCGCCGATTGATTACGCCGCCACCTGCTAC
>CAJPSG010000277.1 GCA_905373195.1 Kingella oralis | reverse complement strand
ATACTGACCTTCTTTGTTTGGGAAAGTGTTGCACTTGTGAGGCGAATGTAAGCCTGAAACCTTGTGATGGGCGCGGGCGGGGCGGGAGGCACAAAAAGCAGCGTGGATAACCGAAGGGAAGGGAGGTTATCTACGCTGTTTTGGATTTTGGCTTTGCGGATTGGGTTTTCAGGCTGCCTTTTAATAAGCGGAATCACTGGGGGCGTGTAATCTTCAACCCCAAATGCGATTAGCTGCGCTTGCGATAAACCACTTCTTTTGTCCACAACGCAATGCCCACCAGCAACGCGGGAATGGTCAGCACGATGGCGACGGTTTTGAAATCCCAGCCCCAGTTTAAAAACCATGCGCCCACAAATGCGGAGGCGAATGCGCCGATGCGTCCGATGCCGTGCATCCAGCCGTTGCCCGTGGCGCGGGCTTTGAGCGGGAAGAACATACTGGATAGCGCGTTCATGCCTGTGCCGCCGCCGTTGAGCGACACGCCGAGCAGGAAGGCGAGCAGGCACATCAGCGCGTAGCTGCCCATCACGCCGCTGAGCCCAATCAACACCAATGCGCCCGATGTGTACCAAATAGACATGGTTTTGTCGGCGTTAAATCTATCCATCAGCCAGCCGACGACCACCGAGCCGAGCGGCCCGCCCAGCTGGAACATGGCGGAAACGATGCTGGCCTGTTCGGCGGTCATGCCGCTTTCTTTAATCATGGTGGGCATCCAACTGCCGAGCAGGTACACCAAGAATAGGTGGGAAAAATAGGCGAACCACAGCAAGAAGCTGCCTGCGCGGTAGTGGGCGTTGAGCACGGTTTGCACGGGCGTTTCGTTGCTTTGTGCGGCTTCGGCTTGGCTGGGGAGCTTGGCGTTGGGCAGCACAAACACGCTGTGTTCGGTGGTGCTGTTGGGCACGCAGCGTTCTACTAGGGCGCGGATTTGCGCTTGGTTGCCGCGTTTGTGAATCAGAAAGCCGATGCTTTCAGGCAGCCTGAAAAACATAATCACGCTTAAAATCAACGGGGTAGTGCCGCCTACATAAAACACGCTGTGCCAGCCGTAATGCGGGATGAGCCATGCCGCCAAAAAGCCGCCGCCTGCCGCGCCCACGGTGAACCCTGCGAACACGATGGTAATCAAAAACGCGCGTTTGCGGGCGGGGGAAAACTCGGTTACCAGCGTGGCGGCGTTGGGCATGATGCCGCCCATGGCGCAGCCTGCGATAAAGCGGAACACCACCATTTGCCAAATATCGTTGGCGTGGGCAACCAAGAGCGTGGCACAGCCAAAGCACAACACGTTGCCCAGCAATACTTTGCGCCGCCCGAATTTGTCGGCGAGCGGGCCGGTAATCATCGCGCCCACGGCAAGCCCTGCCAACGCTGCGCTCAATACGGGGGCGAGCGCGTTGTTGGAAAGCTGCCAATCGGCTTTGATATAGGGGGCGACAAAGCCCATGATGGCAACGTCAAAGCCGTCTGCCACCACGATAAAAAAGCAAAGGGCGATGATGAGTTTTTGGTAGAAGCTGATGGGGCTGCGGTCTAGCAGCTGGCGGATGTTGATTTCTTGCGGTTGGGGCATGGGAAACCTGTTTTTGTTAGTGTTTGTAAAGTGGGGGAATGTATCAAATTTTGGCGAATGAGTAAGACTGTTTTGGTCTATGCGATAGGATTTGGGGTTATTTGGCAGCCTGAAATCTATTTTGTTGGCGCGTAGGGCGTGCAAATGTGTTCACGCGCCGTTGAGCAAATCTTAGAACCTGTATTCACTATTTCCATAGGTATCTTCTATGCCCTAAAAACACGGCTACTGCGTTAAAAATGCTCGCAAGGTGTCCAACCTTGCTGCGCTTTTTGCCGTGTATCCGCGCTTTTATGTCATAAAATCTACCTATGCAAATAGTGAATACAGGTTCTTAAAGTGTGCGGCGAAGCTACACACTCTAATTTATGCTTGTAAACCCATTTTCAGGCTGCCTCTATGACTAGGCGGCGGAACGACAAGGCAGCCTGAAACCTTAATTACAGCTTACGCTTATCTTCAATATGCACCACGCGCAACGCTTCGGCATCCATTGCCCGCAGCGAACGCCCCAGCAAACCAATCGGCACATGATTGCTATCGTCGCCCTCGTCGGCAAACACAAAATTCAAAATATCGGGATGATGCCCCGTAACCACCCAGCCCGATTCATCCAACAGCGTAATCACATTAAAATCTGCCGATGGTGTGCCCACTTGCACCGCGCCAAATTCGCGCAGCAACGCCACCGCTTGCGCGGCTAAATCGTTTTGGCTTCGCCGAAACTCACTTCGTTCGTTTTCAGGCTGCATCAATATTACGCAAGTGCCCTGTTCAAATAGTACCCACGATTTATCCTCGCCCTGAATGCAACTGCGCCATGCGGCGGTGTAGTCTTGCGTATCGTGTTTCATTGTTGTTCCTTACAACTGCGCCACTTGCCGCAACACTTCGGGCGTGGTCGTCTCCAAGCCAAAATATTCCAAATAGGCGGGAATTTGCTCAAACAGCATATCGGTGGCCACTTGAATGGTGCAGCCTTTCGCCTGCACCGCCGCCAAAAACGGCGTAATCGGGCGGCTCAATACCACTTCGCCGACAAAAGCATCGGGGCGAATTTGCGCCACATCCAACGGCAACGCATCGCCGTCATACATTCCCAAAGGCGACGCATTCGCCACTAAATCAAAGCCTTGCGGGTCGTTGCTGCCTGTTTCCACCGCCAAATCGGGGTAATGATGGCGCAACCGCGCTGCCAACGCTTCCGCCTGCGCCGTGTTCGGGTCAAACAACGCCAACCGCGCCACGCCCGCCGCTGCCAAGCTCGCGGCTATCGCGCTGCCCACGCCGCCCGCGCCCGCCAGCAACGCCGACTTGCCCTGTGGCGCAAAACCCTTGCGCACCATGCCGC
>CAJPSG010000276.1 GCA_905373195.1 Kingella oralis | reverse complement strand
ACCTTCTTTGTTTGGGAAAGTGTTGCACTTGTGAGGCGAATGTAAGTGCCTTTAATAATTTGAGGCAGTCTGAAACGCAATGCGCCATGGAGCGTCGGCGGCTCGCCGACATTTTGGCAAACCAGCCATGCTCTGTTTAATTAAGTGTTGGTGGCGAGCCGTCGCCGTTCCATTTTCAGACTGCCTTTGTGCGCCGCCATTCAATCCCACTCCGCCACCACAGGCGCGTGGTCGCTGGGGCGTTCTTGGGCGCGGGCTTCGTTGTCGATGTTTACGCTGCGCAGGCTGTCGCGCAGGGCGGGGCTGATGAGCAGGTGGTCGATGCGCAGCCCCAAGCCTTTGGCGAACATGGCACCGCGATAATCCCACCATGTGTAGTGCGCGCCAGTGGGGTAAATGTGCCGTAATGCGTCATGTAGCCCGAGGTTGAGCAGGTTGGCAAACCATTGCCGTTCTTCGCTGGAACAGAGGATTTTTTCGTGCCAACGCTGCGGGTCATATACGTCGTCGTCGCGGGGGGCGATGTTGAAGTCGCCCAGCAGCACGAGTTTTGGGTATTGGGCGAGCTGGTCGCGCACATATTCGGTGAGCGCGGCAAACCATTGGCGTTTGTAGGCAAACTTGGGGCTATCTAGCGCTTCGCCGTTTACGCAGTAAACATTGATTACGCGGATGCCGTTGATGGTGGCGGCAATCACGCGCTGTTGTGGGTCGTCGGGCAGCGCGGGCAAGCCTGTTTGCACGTCGTGCAGCTCGTGGCGGCTGATAATGGCAACGCCGTTGTAGGTTTTTTGTCCTGCCCATGCGGTGTGCCAGCCCATCATGCGAAAGGCGGCGGCGGGGTATTTGTCTTGTTCCAGTTTCAGCTCTTGCAGCACCAAAATATCGGGCTGATGCTGCGCGAGCCAGTCGCTGACTTGCGGCAGGCGCACGTTGAGCGAATTGACGTTCCATGTGGCGATTTTCATGCGATGTTCCGTGGTTACGATGTTTTGACAACATTTAGGCAGCCTGAAAACGAGAAAACGGTTTTCAGGCTGCCTGTTGCGTTGTTTACCGATGGTTATGCGCCTGCGGCTCGTGCGGCGTTTTGGTCGGGGTTAATCAGAATTTCTACGCGGCGGTTTTGCGCGCGACCTGCTTCGGTACTGTTATCGGCAACGGGTTGGCGCGAGCCCTGACCTGATACGCTCATGCGGTTAGCTGCTACGCCGTGTTGGTTCAGATAGTTGGCAACGGATTGGGCGCGGTTGTACGACAAGGGGTTGTTGATGGCATCGTTGCCGGTGTTGTCGGTGTGCCCCACGATGGTGATGGTGGTGTCGGTGTAGGTCGCCAGCGTTTGCGCGGCTTGGCTCAACGAGTTTTGCGCTTGGGCGGAAAGCGTGGCGCTGTTGGTGGCGAAGGTTACGGCGGCGGGCATGGTTAATTTAATTTGGTCGCCTTGTCTATCCACGGCTACGCCTGAGCCTTGCAGTTGCTCGCGCAATTTTTTCTCTTGGTAATCCATGTAGCCGCCCACGCCTGCGCCCACCGCGCCACAAGCCAATGCGGAATTGCGCGCGCCTTTGCCGCCGTGGGTTAATGCGCCCACGATGCCGCAAGTGGCTGCGCCGCCCAAGCCGTAAAGCGCGGTTTTGCTGATTTTGTTTTGCCCTGTGGTGGCATCGGTTACGCAGCCGCTTAATGCGAGCGCGGCGGTGAGGGCAACGAGTGTGGTGGTTTTCATCAGTTTCATGTGCGTTTCCTTTATATAAAGGGTTGATGGGATGGTGTCAGGTTTTCAGGCTGCCTGAAAAAAGTAATCGCGCAATATACCGATGTTCTTACGGAAAAACCAGTTGGCTTAACGAGAAATTACGCTTGGCGGCGGGGGTTTTACTGTTTGGCGGGCTTGAAATTGGTGCGATAAAGGCAGCCTGAAAACGCATGGGCATAATTTGCGTTTCAGGCTGCCTATATTCATTCGTAAACAGGTTTTAGCTTCGCAGAAACGCGCGTTGCTCGTTTTCAGGCTGCCTTGCCCCACATTTGTTCACGCGAAAACAGCAACAGCAATACCACGCCGATGCTGGTGGCGGCGAGCATCGTGCCTGTCATCACCAACGCCGTGCCGTTGTGCAAAAAGGCAACCGAAAAGCCCGCCAGCGAGCCAATCAGCGATTGCGTTGCCGATAGCGCGGCGTTGGCACTACCTGCCACTTCGGGCTGATAGTTGCTCATAAACAATGCTTGCGTGTTGGCAGCGATTAAGCCTTGCGTGCCCACCGACACCATCACCAGCGGAATCAACAACGCCAGCGGCGGCTGTTTGAACCACAACACGCTGGCAACAAGGGCAATATTGGCGCAGCCTTGCAGCGCGATGCCCACTTTCAGCAAATCGCGGCTGTGCCAATCGCGGCGCAAGCCAAACGCGGTCAGCCGATTGCACAGCATCATGGTTACGATGTTGCAGCCAAACACCCAAGCGTATTGATGCGAGCTTAGGTTGTATAACTTCATGTAAACAAAGGGCGATTCGCTTAAAAACGCCATCATGGATGAAAACGAAGCGGCTTGGTAAAACAAAAAACCCAGCGCGGGCAGCGTGGCGAACACTTGGCGATAGCGGCTGCCGATTTGTTTAACGTGCGACAGGCGCAGCGGTTCGGCGGATTTGTGTTTGGGCAAAAAGCGAAACAGCAGCGCGAACACGATGCTGGCATAGACAAACAAAAAGGCGAAAATGCTGCGCCAGCCCGTAAGCGATTGCAACGCCGAGCCGAGCATGGGCGCAACCAGCGGTGCCATCATCAAAATGATGCCGATGAGCGTGAACATTTGCGCGGCTTCTTTGCCGTGATAATTGTCGCGCACCAACGCGCCCACCACCACGGCAGACATCCCGCCGCCCAAGGCTTGCACCATGCGCAACGCCATCAGCTGCTCGGCGGTT
>CAJPSG010000275.1 GCA_905373195.1 Kingella oralis | reverse complement strand
AGCAGCCCAAACCTTTTCAGGCAGCCTGAAAACGGATGCGGCTGGTTTGGCTACAACTTTGGGTACCGCTTTGGAGCCAACGCCAACGGTAGAAACCGCCAACGAAACCAACGCAAACGCATCCGCCAACATGGGCGAAACCATCAGCGAAGCGAATGCAGACGAAACCACCAACAGCGCACCCCATTCCAACGAAACCACCGCGCCCGAACCGCAAGCCACTCACTCCGCCCCTGCTAACGAGCGCATGACTGCGAAAGCAGAAACCACACCAGCCACACCCGCTTCCCCCGTAGGCAGCCTGAAAACCGTTGCCACCCACGCCAGTGAAGCACACGCCGCCACCGTTTCAGGCAGCCTGAAAACGAACGAAGCACCTTTCAGCGCAGTCCAACCCAACACTCTCGCCCCTGCCGAAATCGCCCCCAAAAACCCCACTCTACCCATTGCCCCCGTAGGCAGCCTGAAAACCGTAGCCAAACCAGCCGCATCCGTTTTCAGGCTGCCTGAAAAGGTTTGGGCTGCTGGCGCGATTTCTGTCGCTGTTTGGCTGGCTGGCGCAACGGTTGGCGTAACAGTAGGCACAACGGCTTCCGTTGCATCCGCATGGTTTTTATTCGCTTGGGCTGCGTTGGGTTGCGCTTCATCCACACCTGCGTTTTTCAGGCTGCCTGAAACGGTTTGAGCTGTTGGTGCGATTTCTGCCGCTGGCTGACTGGCTGGCGCAACAGTTGTCGTAATAATGGGCGAAGCAGTAGGCGCAACGGCTGGCGGTTCAATGGCTTCCGTTGCATTCGCATGGTTTTCATTCGCTTGGGCTGCGCTGGGTTGCGCTCCGTTCACGTCCGCGCTTTTCAGGCTGCCTATGGGCGACGCGGCAGGCTCGTGCATCTGCGTGTTTTCAATCACGGCGTGGGCGGGCACGTTTTCCGCCGCAAACGGCGCAAAAGCAAGCATCCGCAGCAGCGTCATCACAAAGCCTGCGTATTCATCGGGCGCAAGCGGCAAATCTTGTTTGCCATGCAACGCGCATTGGTAGTAAAGCTGGATTTGCTCGCCGTTAAACGCCTGCGCCAGCGCTTGCAAACGGTCGCGCTCGGGGTCGTCCGCCGCGATGGCGGTGGGCACGGTTTGCAGCAGCGCGATGCGTTGCAACAGCAAGGCTAGCTCGGCTAACACGCTATCAAAGCCGAGCGATTGGCTGTGCATTTCGCTGGCTTTGGCGATGAGTGCCGCGCCGTTTTTTTGCGACAAAATTTCTAGTAATTCAAATAGATAGCGGTTGTCCACCGCGCCTATCATGTGGCGCACGTCGGCTTCTTGCACGCTGCCCGAGCCCATAGCGATGGCTTGGTCCAGCAGGCTGAGCGCATCGCGCATAGAGCCTTGCGCGGCGCGGCCCAGCAGAGTGAGTGCGGCGGGCTCGTAGGCGATGTGTTCGCTGTTTAAAACGTGCGCCAAGTGGTCGGACACTTGCTGCGCGGTCATATTGCGTAAAACGAATTGTAAACAACGACTTAGCACCGTAATCGGCACTTTATGCGGGTCGGTGGTGGCAAGGATAAATTTGACGTGTTCGGGCGGCTCTTCCAGCGTTTTGAGCATGGCGTTAAACGCGGATTTGGACAGCATGTGCACTTCGTCAATGATGTAAACCTTGTATTTGCCTGCGGTGGGCGCGTATTGGGCGTTTTCCAGCACTTCACGGATGTTGTCTATGCCTGTGTTGCTGGCGGCATCAATTTCCAGCAAATCCACAAATCGTCCCGCATCAATGGCTTGGCAAGTGGCGCATTGCCCGCAGGGTTCACCGTGTTGGGCGTTTTCGCAGTTGAGGCTTTTGGCGAGAATGCGGGCGATGGTGGTTTTGCCTACGCCGCGCGTGCCTGTGAGCAAATAGGCGTGGTGCAAACGCCCGTTGGCAAGGGCGTTTTGCAGGGCTTTGACAACGTGTTGTTGCCCCACGAGGTCGGCGAAGGTTTTGGGTCGCCATTTGCGGGCGAGAACTTGGTAGGTCATGGCGGGAAAGTTTGTTAAGAAAATGGGGCGGATTTTAGCATATTTGGCAGCTTGGAAATTTGGCGGAGTGGGTGGGCGGGTTACAAAAAAGGGCAGTTTGTGGCACGGCGTGGATGCAGTGGGGATTTTCAGGCTGCCTTGGGTGTTGTGTTAAATATATTGTTTTTCAAATGGTTATAATGATTACGCTGATAATGTTATGGTGTAATGCTGTTTCTGGTTGCGCAGATTTACGTTTCAGGCTGCCTTGGCAAAGGGGCATGGTTGCGTGGTTTAATGTAAAGATACGTTAGTTTTTACACGAGCTGGCACGGCAAATGCTAACACTCTTGCAACTAGTTTTTTTATCCTAACTGATTTCTTGCCATGTGGCACAAGGAGACTGTGATGAAAAAATTATGCTTGGCTTTGGTTTTGCTTACGGGCATCAGCAGCGCGTGGGCAGCAGGTTCTGCGGTGCAACTGGGGACATTTAGAGAAGCGGATTACGCGCAAAGGATGGTGGCGAACGCGGCTTTGGCGGGCGTGCCTGCTTCGGTGAAAGAGACCAAATCTGCGGATGGCACGCCGATGTATCACGTGCGCACGCCGCGCATGGAGCGGCAGCAGGCGGAACAAACGGTGGAGCGTTTGCGCAAAAACCAGATTGATGATTGCTTGATTTTGGATAATTGAGCTAACTTTTGATGGGGTTTCAGGCTGCTTGTTTGTGAGAGTTCGAGTGGTCTGAAATTTTTTAGTGGGACAGGGTGATGCCTGTCCTTTTTTTGTTTTGGCGGGGTGTGGGGTTTGAATAATAGGCAGCCTGAAAGGCAATTCAACAAAACCAAAATGGCGTTGGCTGTGTCTCGTTAATATTTCTGATGGGTTTGCCTTTGCGCCTTATCGCGGCGCGGGCGACTTACTTTCTTTGCTTCGCCAAAGAAA
>CAJPSG010000274.1 GCA_905373195.1 Kingella oralis | reverse complement strand
CTTCTGGGGCAATGTTGGCGGGGATGGGCGTGGGCATAATAGGCAGCCTGAAAAGATGGGGTGGGATTTAGCTACGTTGAACTTCATTTCAGGCTGCCTATGTGTTTGGGTTCACGCTATTATTAGACAGCCTGAAACGAAGCCTGCATCGCTAAAACAAAAAAACACCGCCATTGTAGCGGTGTTTGCTCGGCACGCAGCCTTATTTTTTCAGCGAATCGCGAATTTCGCGCAACAGCAAAACTTCTTCGCTCGGCTCGGCAGGCGCTTCTTCAACTGCTTCGGGCGTTTTTTTCAGCGTGTTGATGGCTTTCACCACCACAAAAATCGCCGTTGCCACAATCAAAAAGCTGATGATGGTGTTGATAAACGAACCCACATTCATGGTTACCGCGCCATCGGCTTTGGCAGCGGCGAGCGTGGCGTATTCCATGCCTGCGGTTTTGCCGTGTTTAAGCGTTAAAAATAGGTTAGAAAAGTCAATGCCGCCCAACACAATACCAATTGGCGGCATAATCACATCGTCCACCAACGATTTCACAATACCCGAAAACGCGGTGCCCACCACCATGCCGACCGCCAAGTCGATCACATTACCGCGCATGATAAAGTCTTTAAATTCTTGTTTAATAGACATTTTAAATTTTCCTCTTGGGAAGTTGCAAAGCGCGGCATGATACTGGGTTTTATGAAAATGGGAATTTTTAAAATACTATGGTTGCCGCGCGGTCTATTGTTTTACTCAATACAAAGGCAGCCTGAAACCGCCCATCAACGGTTTTCAGGCTGCCTTTTTATGCGCGGTTATTTGCTCAATTTGCTGATTACAAATCCCACCGCAAAGCCCACCAGCGCAGGCAACAACCAGCCCAAGCCAGAGCCATACAGCGGCAGATTCGCGTTGAAAAACGCATCCAAATTGCTCACAAAATCCGATTTCATCTCCATAAAACTTTCAAACGTTTTCCAGCCGTCAAACAGCGCCATCACGCCTGTTGCCAGCATGGTGGTGATGTAAACCACGCGCTTGCCGCCAAAGAGCGGATGCAAAAACGCCAGAATAATAATCGCCATGGTGAGCGGATAAAGCAGCATCAACGCAGGAATGGATAATTTGATGATCTCTTTTAGCCCGAAATTGGCAAAGCCAAACGACACCAGCGTAAAAATCACCACCCATTTGTGATACGAAAGCTGCGGCATCAAGCGGTTGAAATATTCGCCGCAAGCGGTAATCAAGCCCACAGATGTAGACAAACACGCCAAAAGCACAATCACCGCCAGCAAAACCTTGCCGCCTAAGCCAAAATAAAACTCCGCGCTTTTAGACAACACACTCGCGCCGTTTTCTTGCATGCCCAAGCCAGCTACGCTGGTTGCGCCCATATAAGCGATAAAGATATACACCAGCGCCAAACAGCCGGCTGCCACCAAGCCTGCGCGCGTGGTCAGGCTTAAAACGTGCTTGGTATCGGTAACGCCCATGCTGCGAATCGCGTCAATCACAATAATGGCGAACACCAGCGAAGCCAGCGCATCCATGGTGCCGTAGCCCTCGATGATGCCTTTGGTGAACGCGCCCGCCTGATAGGCTTCGGCAGGCGTTTGCAACGCGCCCATCGGTTTCGCCGCGGCGGTCAGCACCAACACCGCAATCGCCAGCAGCAAAGCGGGGGTTAAGATTTTGCCAATCCGATCCACCAGTTTGCCGGGGGAAATCGACAGCCAATACGACAAACCAAAAAACACCGCCGCAAAAACCGCCAAGCTGATTTGTTTGGCGCTTTCAGACACATCGCCCAAAAAGGGCACCACGCCGATTTCAAACGACACCGTTGCGGTGCGCGGGGTGGCAAAAAGCGGACCAATCGACAAATACAGCAACACCGAAAACGCCACGCCATACCACGGCGCAACGCGCGAAGCCAGCTCCTGCACATCGCGCGAGCCCGAATAGCCAATCGCAATCACGCCCAGCAAAGGCAGACCCACGCCCGTAATCAAAAAACCGCTCAGCGCAGAAAACACCGCGCTGCCCGATTGCTGCCCCATCAAAGCGGGGAAAATCAAATTGCCCGCGCCAAAAAACAGCGCGAACAGCATCAAACCAGTGGCAACAAATGCCGATTTTTGTGTATTACTCATTTTTATTCATTCTAAAAACAGGGTTATCAAAACAAGAAAGAAGAAAGACCGCATCACACAGCCTTAACGCAATATAACAGGGTTTTAACAAAAGGCAAACATTTTCGTTTGGCGAAAACGGGTTTTCACCCTTTTCAGGCTGCCTCAGCGGCATGAAAACAACAAAGGCAGCCCGCATGCAAAGCGGCGCGGCAATGCGTAAACCCATTTTCAGGCTGCCGCAGCGCCTGTGCCTTACACATCCCGCAACCCCGCATAACGCGCCCCGCCCTACCACGACCACGCTGCGGCAGCCTGAAAACAAACCAAGCGAATTTCAGCAAAGCCCAAACCCAAACAACCGCCCGCCCCGCCCAAAAACAACAAACGCAGCCTGAAACTTGCCCGCACACCGCCCAAATTACTATAATTCACCCCCTAAAAATTCCCACGCAACGCCCATGCAACACAGCCAATTTCTCCCCAACGAAGCCGCCACCCTAGCCCTCGGCGAGCGCACCGCCAGCCTGTTTCGCGCCCCCGTTGTCATCCACCTGCAAGGCAACCTTGGCGCAGGCAAAACCACCTTCACACGCGGTCTGCTGCGCGGCTTAGGGCACACAGGCGCAGTCAAAAGCCCCACCTACGCCATCGTAGAAAGCTACGCCCTGCCGCAAACCACCGTCCACCATTTTGACCTATACCGCTTCACCAGCCCCGAAGAATGGCTGGACGCAGGGCTGGACGACCTGATTCCCAACAGCATCGTGCTGATTGAATGGGCAGAGCAAGGCGGCGAATACGCCCCCGCCCCCGATTACCTTATCC
>CAJPSG010000273.1 GCA_905373195.1 Kingella oralis | reverse complement strand
AGGCAGCCTGAAACCTTTGCAAAACCCCAAAGGCAGCCTGAAACAGCCCAACCCATTCAAACCATGCCCATTTGCCCCATTTTTGCTTGCGCTTATTCAAACGACTGTTGCGGATGGCAGAAAGGCGGATTGAAAAAACGCCTTCGCTAGCGCAGTTCCAACCATTCAACCCAAAGGAAAAATCATGCTCGGTGTTGCCATTTTGCTCGGTTTAGCCCTGTGGTTCATTATTGTTTGTCTTGCCACATTTTTACCGTTGATACTGATTAAAAACAAGCGCGCTGCGTGCATTGTTGCTTTTATTGGTTTTATGCTCACCTTTGGTGGTTGGTGGATTAAATGGTTCATTGAGGGGCAACGTACCTATTGGGCAGGAGTGGAAGCCTGCAAGCAGGCAAAACTGACTATCTATGTACAGCCTGAAAAATGGATTGAAATGGTAGGTGGGCATAAGGCTTGGCAGGAACTTGCCGATTCCGAAGAAAAAGAAATGTCCGAGCTCTCCGAAAAAGAAAAGCAGACATATCCCGCTACATTCACTTTTAAAGGAATTAAATATGACTTTCACTACATAACCCATAAGCGTGTATTAGTCTATGGTACAGACCATTATGCATTTAATGATTACGCAAGTTTAGATAGCTATCTTTACTACGATTGGGAAACCAAGACCGTACTATATACATATACTTGGTTCTCTGGAAATGGCTATTCTATCGTAAACGTAGCTGGCGTAAGCTTATCCAATCTACTCGGCATCCGAAATGGGCATAAAGAGTGCAATCCTGAGAATGAACTTGAAATATATAAAAAATATTTTTATTGGAAATAGCCTAAACTAGGAGATGAACAAATGAGTAAACATACCACCCAACAAATCGCCGCGTACTCCACTTGGGCAAAAACCAGCCTGCCCATTTCCCCCGCAGCGCAACGGATGGAACAATCGGTGCAAAATGCAGCAAAAAACGCCGCGCCCTGATGTTTTAACACGATGGATACTTCCTAAGCCTCAATAGATTTCAGGCTGCCTAATAACCCATTAGGCAGCCTGAAACGGTATTTGATTGCGGAATAAATCTTGTAGGGCGTGTGGCTTTGCCACGCACCATGAAATATTGGCTAAACGGTACATGGCGAAGCCGCACACCCTGCTCGTATCATTTTCAGGCTGCCTAATCTCATCAATCCCGCTTCGCCCGAAAGTGAAACAAATGCTGCGTAACCGCCAGCCATGCGCCCATAATGCCGAGCAAACACACCACCAGGAGCACCACCGTCATCTCCGATGGCGTAAACGTGCGCCATTGCAAATTGATGCCGTAGGGCTGGAAGATTTGGTTGACCAACGGCTGCGTGGCTTGCATCACCAGCGTGCACAGCCCCAAGCTCATGCCCGATGCCAGCAGGCTTTCCCACGCCGCTTGATACAAAAACGGACGGCGCACAAACGATGAGGGCGCGCCCAACAGCTTGGTGATTTCAATTTCTTCTTTATGCGTCAAAATTTGCAGGCGAATGGTGTTGTTCGCCACCAGCACAAACGCCAGCCCCAGCGTAACCGCTAAAAACCAAAACACTTTGTTTACCAACTGATTGAATTGATACAAGGTTTGCATCCATTCCTTGTCCATTTGCGCCGATTCCACCATCGGATAATGCGACAAATCTTCTTGCAATGCCGCAATCGCTTGCGGATTGTTTTCCTTGGGGGTAACGATAAACGCATCGGGCAGCGGGTTTTCATCCAGCATTGCGCCAATGTCTTGCTCCCCCATTGCTTGTTGCATTTCCGCCAAGCCCTGCTCCTTGCCCACAAATTTCACCGCTTGCACGCGCTTGTCTTCGGCGAGCAGTTTTTGCACGGTTTCATTGTGCACAGGGTTGGCAGAGGCATCCATATACAGTGTGATATTGGGCACATCGTTGAGCTTGTCTAACACATCTTTGCTGCTTTGCACGCCCAAATACAGCGTGAGCGGCAGCGTCATGGCGATGGACAGCATCGCCAAAATCAGCAGCGAGGCAATCGGTTGTTTGAAAAAATAGCCCGCCGCGCGTTTCGCGCTTTCGGCGTGTAATGAAAAATAATTGCTGCTCATCCTGCAAACCTCCCGCCTTGTAAACGCAAAATGCGATGCCCGTAATCCTGCATCAGGGTTTCATCGTGCGCCGACACAATCACGGTGGTGCCCACTTGGTGAAACGATTTAAACAATTCCATGATGTCTAGCGCGTAGGCGCGGTCTAGGTTGGCGGATGGCTCGTCGGCAATCAACAAGCTGGGCTGATGCACCACAGCGCGGGCGATGCACAGGCGTTGCTGTTCGCCGCCCGATAAGCCGTTGGGGTCGGACAGCTCGCGCCCTGCCAAGCCCACTTTTTCAATCGCCACGCGGGCGCGCTTTTCGGCGGATGCGTTGTCGTAGCCAATAATGCGCAAGGGCAGCATCACGTTTTGCAACACATTGCGGTCAAACAAGATTTTATGGTCTTGAAACACGATGCCGATGTGTTGGCGCATATAGCAAAGCTGGTTGTCGCTCAATTCGCCCAAATCGTGTTTGTTTACTAATACTTTGCCGGTGGTGGGCTTGGTGATGCCCGCAATCAGGCGCAGCACAGTGGATTTGCCCGCGCCCGAATGCCCTGCAATAAAAATCATCTCGCCCTTAGCGATGGTGAAGCTCACATTCTTTAAGGCTTGGTAGCCACCGGGGTAGGTTTTGGAAACGGATTCAAAACGGATCATTGCGTGTTTTTACTCTTTTTAAATAACTGCGTGATTATACGCGATTTATAGGCAGCCTGAAAAATGTGGATAACTGTGTGGAAAGGCGGGGGCTATGTTGTGCATGGCTAGGGGTTTTTCAGGCTGCATCAATTAGTTAGCGGGGTAGGGCGGTGTGTGGATAATTTTGTGAGCAGTTGAAGCGTGCGCGTGTTGGCAGGGCG
>CAJPSG010000272.1 GCA_905373195.1 Kingella oralis | reverse complement strand
CGCGCCGATACTCACCGAAGCCGAAGTCGCCTACCAATTCCATTCGGTCAGCCCTTGGGGCGCAACCCTTTGGTATGCCGCCATTGCAGGCGTGTGGCTGTTTTGCTCGGGCATTATTTCGGGCTTTTTTGACAACCGCTGCGATTATCTGAACCTGCGAATGCGCCTGCGCCAACATCCCGTGCTCAAACGGCTGCTGCCTGAAAAGCTGCGCGGCAAAGTCGCCGATTATCTCCACGCCAACTACGGCAGCCTGATGGGGAACGTGTGCTTCGGGATGCTGCTGGGCATGACGGGCTTTGTGGGGCACGCGCTGGGGCTGCCGCTGGATATTCGCCACGTTGCCTTTTCGTCTGCCAACATCGGCTATGCGGCGGTAGCGGGGCATGAAGGCTTGTGGGTGTTTATTCAGAGCGTGTTTTTCGTGTTACTGATTGGCGCGGTGAATCTGGTGGTGAGCTTTATGCTCACCCTATGGGTGGCGCTGCGCTCGCGCGAAGCCAAGATTGATAGCTGGCTGGGCATTTTCCAATGCGCATGGCAGCAGATTCGCGCGCAGCCGATGAATTTGTTTTACCCGAAAGATTTGCCCGCCGATGCGAATGAGCAGGGGCAGGTTGAGAAGTAGGGGCATTAGGGCGGCAATGTGTTCACGCAAAAAGGCAGCCTGAAAATGGTTAATCCCGTTTTCAGGCTGCCTGCGGCTGTCCATCTACCGTTGGCAAAGAAGGGATGGATGGTGTTGGCGATTAGGGTTTGGCTTTTGCCGTTGGTATCGCCGATACGGATATAGACGGTTTGGGCGTAGGGATTGCTGTATTGCGCGGCTACGGTTTTGTAGGCGGTTTCGCCGTTGTATGTATTTCAGGCTGCCTTATCTGATTGGGTAAGGCAGCCTGAAAGTTGGATCTAGACTCAGTCTATGCTTGTTACCAATCTGCAGGATAAAAGCTAAAACCCAATTCCAAATTTAACTCGGACAGCCTGCTCATTTGCTCCGGCCAAACAGCAGGACCACCTGATACGCCCTTGGCAAACCAAACGCACTTCATGCCCATTTTAAAATTTTCCTGCAATTTCAAAAGATGTTCTTTTTGCGGGTAGATAATATCCAAAACATAATCAATATGGTCTCGCGCATCTTTTGAATCAATTATCTTGTCTGACGATATAGTCCAAAAACTTAATTTGGGAGTCATGAGTTTCCCTGTTTTGCTAACCCAAGACTTTCCCTTGATTACCTGTTTTGTAGGAACAAAATCACTAGGAAAACAGTGTTTTATTTTTTCAAAATCGCAATAAACAAAGAAATCAACATATACGTCATCACATGACGGATAGTCTTTGTCGAGCGGTGTAAATCTGCTTTCAATATTTCTATTTTTTATCATGGTATATATCCTTTAATGTTATCAATAACATTGCCAAATTCATCTACATAATCTCCATTGGACATTATTTTTCCATGATGTCCACGTGGTATCCCATAATAATTTTTTAATTCTTCCAAGGCTCTGCCTATTTCACGTGCAGCATAATTAGTTCCCCATTCTTCATTTAATCTATTTGCAGTAGCTTTAGTGATTTTATTATTACCTGTCTGCAAAGGTACTGCACATTCATTATGCACCCAAACCGCATCCGTTCCGCTTCCTACCCCTTTCACAAAATAGGTATGGAAATCCGCTACGGTCAGATTGTAGGCGGTCAGAGCTTCGGCTTTGGTTTCAACCGACTGCACGGTTTGCGCCGCGCCGTTTTCGCTTTGCAGCACATCGCCTGTTTTCAGGCTGCCTGATGGTATCCATTTGCCGTTGGCGAAGAACGGATGGATGGTGTTGGCAATCAGGGTTTGGGTTTTGCCATTTGTATCGCTGATGCGAATATAGACGGTTTGGGCGTAGGGGTTGCTGTATTGGGCGGTTACGGCTTTGTAGGCGGTTTCGTCGCTGTATGTATTTCAGGCTGCCTTATTTGATTGGATAAGGCAGCCTGAAAGTTAGGGCTGGACTCAGCCTACGCTTGCTATTTTTAGTTAAAACAAAGGAACTGTCAGTCCCTGCTCGCAAGGCACATATTTTCTGTGGTATTTAACTACCGTGGCATCAATTTCCAAATAATCCTGCATACTGATAATTGCCTCATGAATAACTAAATTTTTACGTCTAACCCACTCTCCTCCAATAATTTTTCCATTTTCATCATGCTCATAAATCCAATCCTCAATTATCGCCCCTAATATTCTCACTTTATCCTGATAGCGTACAATCGTAACCCATTTTCCCAATGTATCACTATCGTTTAGTATATAACCAGTATGATATTTTTCATCATCATCGAAAAAGTCCTCTGGTTCATCATCCATGATTAAAGGCTGGTAGTTATCCAACATCTCTTTAAATGCAGCATATTTTTCTTTAAAAAATAATTCTTTATTTTCAATAGGCATTTTTAAGAAGGTTGAATCCTTGGTTGTAACGAATTCATTTAATGTGAAATCTTGTATTTTGTCAGCAAGAAACTTATATTGAAAAATAAAATCAATCACACCCTCTCGCCAAAAACTGCTTTCATCATTCCAATCAGTAACCAAATCAATAAAAATGGCAAAATTTGCTGGATTTCCTATAATCATTTCCACTTTTTTCCTTTTTTTGAAATACCAAAATAACTTAAAACATCGTTTGGAACATCATTTTTTGTTAAGGCAGATTTTGCATCACTTGACGATTTCGCCCAATGCCAAACCCCATTATTAGAGCTTTTAAATTCATGTATATTGCCTTGTTCATCCATAGCATATCTTACTCTATCACGTTCTGATGAAGCGATAGATCGTTCAAAAATTTCAGCAAGCGTAGGTTGGGTTGCAAACCCGACAAACCGTAAAGCAGCCTGAAAGTTGGGTCTCGACCCAACCTACGCTTGCTATTCTTCCAAGCATAATGAAAAAAACAGGGATTTGTT
>CAJPSG010000271.1 GCA_905373195.1 Kingella oralis | reverse complement strand
GTCCGAGCCGTAAACAGGGATGTTGATGCCGCGTTTTTTGAGTTCTTTGGCGATGGCGATGGCGGTGTCGTCGTTGTTGGTTAAGATGACTTCCACTTTGGAGAAATTGGGATTTGCCAGCCATGCTTCTAGGTTTTTCAAGCCCAGCGCGGGGTCAAAGTTGGCGTAGGAAACCATGACTTCGCTCACAGGGCGGGCTAACTCGGGGTAGCTAGACATGGTGGCAACCGCCCAGTCGGAGCGGTCGCGGGTAAATTCTGTGCCTTTGGTGGCTTTCATAAAGGCGTATTGAATGGCGCCGTCGCCGTTTTTATCCATGGCGGGGTTGTCTTTAAACGCTTGGGCAACCAGCAAGCCTTGCACCACGCCTGCGGTCATATCATCGCCCCGCAAGTCGTAATCCAACGGGCAATCGGCAAGGGCGCGTTTATCGGGCGATGCACCGAAAAACACCACGGGTATTTTTTTGGCGCACAAGTCTTTCATCAACGGGATAACGGCTTGGTTGTTTGCAATATTGAGCACAATGGCTTTGGCATCGGCTGCCGATTGGACAACTTGCTGGATTTGCGCGTCTTGGTTGGGGGCTTGTTCTATTTTGAGTTTGACGGTGGGATAGTCTTTGCCTGCGGCGAGCACGCCTGCATTCATCAGCTTTTGGAATTCTAAACTGTCGGGCTTGTTCACTGAATTGACGGTGATTTTGACTTCTTGGCTAATGGGCGCGGATGCTTCGCCATAGCCTGGTTTGCGCCGCTCGGCGACATCGTTGTTGCACGCGGTAAGCAGGGCGAGCATGAGCAGCGTGGTAAACGTTTTTTTCTGCATGACTGTTTCTTCCAATTTGAATGCCGTTGAGATGAGCTTTCTGTGAAAACAGGATGTTCTCTGTTTCGCAGGAAGTCTATTTTTGGCTGATGATGCAAAATCTGCCAAAAAAATGGACAACGGTGGGATGGGTTGCGGGATGTTTTGTAACGAGCTAATTGAGGTTGAGCTTGCGGATAGCACTATATCCCATTTCCCCAAATTCTGTTAAGCGATGTAAGCAATTTTTGTGCTGAATCATGCGTTTTGTGAAGATTTGGAAATATTTGTTTGAATGGGGTGGATAAGGCAGCCTGAAAGCTGGGCAATAGCTGAATGATTTGAGGCAGCCTGAAAACGCATTGACTGTTTTCAGGCTGCCTTTGCTAATTTGCAGACTGATGGGGCAATGGCGGTTTGCATTTCTGCCTCATAAGAGGCAGCCTGAAAACGGGGATGTTGGCTGGTGTGGGCGTTTCAGGCTGCTTTGATTGTGGGAGAGCGGTTTGATGTTGTAAGGCAGCCTGAAATATTTGTCATTTGCCAAGCCTTAAAGGCAGCCTGAAAACAGATTTCGCAATGATTTTCAGGCTGCCTCATTGCAATATGACACAGCCAAACCAAACCCCGTATCCGTGTTCATCCGCATACGGGGTTGCCGCAAGTTAAAACGTATCATCCAGCGGCGCAATTTGCCAATGTTTGAGCAGTTTGTTGAGCTGGCGGACTTTGCGTTGGCGGATGGCGCGGGCAAGCACCACGGGGGCGTTGAGGGCGAAGCGGCGGCGAGCAAAGCCGAGGTCTATGACTTCGTAAACCAGCATTTCGTTGTGTTCAAAGCGGATTTCGCCTGTGTTGGCGAGGATGCCGCGCTGGGTGCTTTGGTAGCTGCCGTCGGGCTGCTGTTGATAGTGGCTGGCATCGCACCAGATGTGAAAGAGCGGGTCGTTTTGGGCGTTGGCGGGAACGGGAATGCGCAGTTCGGGGTAGCGGCGTTGGGCATCTTTGGCGTTGAGCCACAGGCAAAATAGGAAGAAGCCGCCGCCGAATGCGCCGCCGATGATTGCGCCGAGGATTAGGTGTGGGGTCATTTTTTTGACTTACGGGATGGGGTTTGTTGGTTGAGCCATGCGATGGCTTGTTGGGCGCAATCTTGCTCGGCGGCGCGGCGGCTGTGGGCTTGGGCGTAGGTGATTTTGCCGAGTTGCCCGAGATCGCAAGATACGTCAAATAGTGCGGTGTTGCCTTCGCCTGTTTGTTTTTCTATGCGGTATTTGGGCAGGGGGAGGTGTTGGGCTTGCAGCATTTCTTGCAGTTGGGTTTTGGGGTCTTTGGCTTGGGTGTGGGTGTTGAGTTGTTGGATGCGCTGGGCGAATAGGCGTTGCACGGTGGCTTCGGCGGTGGCGAAATCGGCATCAAAGCTGATGGCGGCGAGTAGGGCTTCTACGGCATCGGCGAGGATGGAGGGGCGGTCGTTGCCACCGCTTTTGAGTTCGCCTGTGCCTAGGTATAAGGCGTTGCCGATGTGGAGTTCGCGGGCGATTTCGGCGAGGGTGGCTTCTTTGACGAGCTGGGCGCGCATGGGGGAGAGGCGGCCTTCGGGCAGCTTGGGGAAGGCGTGGTAGAGCATTTTGGCGATGGCGTAGTCTAGGATGCTGTCGCCGATAAATTCTAGGCGTTCATTGTTTTGGCTGTGGTAGCTGCGGTGGGTGAGGGCTTGTTGCAACAGGGCGGGGTTTTTGAAGGTGTAGCCGAGTTGGTTTTGCAGGTGGGTGAGGTGTTGTTGGCGGGGGCTGGTTGGGAGCATGGCGTGGAATGGGATGTGGGTTGAGGCAGCCTGAAAAGGATGTGGGATGTTTGGGGCTGCGTTGAAATATGTTTTCAGGCTGCCTTTGGGGCGATAAAAAGAGGCAAACTAGAATTTTTTAAATTCCCACACGCTGCCGTCTGCGTGGAAACTTAAATAATAGCGTGCACCGTCGGCATCAATTTGGGCGGTGTGCCACATCAGTTTTTGTTGTTTGGGCAGCCAGATGAGGGCGACGTGGTAGGCTTGGGTTTCTACCGCGTTCACGCTTTGGGCTTTTTGCTGCCATGCTTGGGCGATGTCGGCGGCTTGGGCGAAGTCTATTTGGGCAAGGGGAACAAGGTGGCGGGTGGGGTTTTTAT
>CAJPSG010000270.1 GCA_905373195.1 Kingella oralis | reverse complement strand
CCCGCCAACTCTGCTAAAATCGCCCCCCCCTTTTTTTTTCACACACACAACACAAAAATGCCCCCCATCTTTATCGCCGTGCTGATTGCGCTGCAAATCTTTATCTACCTCGCCGCCCGCGCCATCCTATGGCAATTCCGCATCCAAGCCCCCCGCACACGCAAAATCGCCTACGCCCTCGCCTACCTATTTTGCAACGGCTTCACCTTCGCCGCGCTCGCACTGCGCCAAAGTCTGCTGTTCAGGCTGCACAGTTTCGCCTGCGGCGGTGTAGAGCGTGGCGTAGGCGGCGTAGCCATTAAGCACAGTAAACATTGTGCCGTCGCTGGCGGCGAGAATGCGATAGCGTTCGCCTTTTTTCACTTGCATATTTTGTACGCAACCTGATTTATCCAGCGGCAAGGTTTTGAGCTTGGAGGCGGCGAGAGCGGGGGTGGTGAGCAGTAGGGCGGCAAGTGTAAGAGTAAAAGTTTTCATGGTGGTTTCCTTATGATGAGAACAAGGGGGAATGGCGGCAGCCTGAAAATGGGTTAAAGCAAATAAGCGTGGTTAAGCATTATAGAAACGGCTAAACACGTTTTCAGGCTGCCTATAAACGCCACAAAGGCAGCCTGAAACCCATCTTCGCTTACTTATCCAACCCCTCCTGCACCATCTCCGCCGCCCGCAGCACCGCCCGCGCCTTGTTTTGCGTTTCCTGCCATTCCGCCTCCTCCGCCGAATCCGCCACAATGCCTCCGCCGCTTTGCACAAACAGCGTCTCGTTTTTAATCACTGCCGTGCGAATGGCAATCGCCAAATCCATATCGTTGTTAAACCCCCAGCAGCCCACCGCGCCGCCGTAGATATTGCGTTTTTCGGGTTCCAATTCCTCAATAATTTCCAGCGCACGCACTTTGGGCGCACCCGATAACGTGCCAGCGGGGAAGGTTGCCGCCAAAATATCCATATTGTTCACGCCCTCTTTCAGGCTGCCTTCCACGTTAGACACGATGTGCATCACGTGCGAATATTTCTCAATCACCATTTTATCGGTAACGGCAACCTTGCCGATTTGGCTGATGCGTCCCACATCGTTGCGCCCTAAGTCAATCAGCATGGTGTGTTCGGCGATTTCTTTTTCATCGGCAAGCAGTTCGCGCGCGTTTTGTTCGTCTTGCTCGGGCGTTGCACCGCGCAATCGCGTGCCTGCAATCGGGCGCACAATCACTTGATTGCGTTCGCGACGCACCAAAATTTCGGGCGATGAGCCGACAATGTGGAAATCGCCAAAATCGTAGTAAAACAAATAGGGCGACGGGTTGAGCGTGCGCAAGGCACGGTAAAGATGCAGCGGCTTGTCGTAAAACGGCAGGCTCATGCGCTGGCTGGGGACAACCTGCATACAATCGCCGTTGAGAATGTAGTCGCGCACGCGGCGCACGTATTCTTTGTAACGCGCCTCGCCCGTGATGTGCTGCGGCTCGGTTTTCAGGCTGCCTAACGACAGCGGAATGGCAACGGTTTGGCGCAGTTTTTCGCGCAGGTTTTCCAGCTTTTCGCGGGCGATTTCGTAGCCTTGCGGGTCGTTGGGGTCGGCATACACAATCAGATGGATTTTGCCGCTTAGGTTGTCCACCACCGCCAATTCTTGCGATAGCATCAGCAAAATATCGGGCGTGTTCAGCGAATCGGCTTTTTCAGGCTGCTGTAAACGGTGGGCGATGTGTTCAAAATAATAAATGCTTTCGTAGCCAAAGTAGCCCACCAAGCCGCCTGTGAAGCGGGGCAGGCTGGGGATTTCGGGCGTTTTAAATTGGGCGTGATATTGCGCGATGATGTCCAGCGGATTATTGCTGTCGTGCGTTTGGATAAGTTGATGATTTTGGTAGATTTCGGTGCGGTTGCCCGATACTTTGATGTAGTCGCGGCAGGGCAGCCCGATAAACGAATACCGCCCAAAGCGTTCGCCGCCGACGACGGATTCCAGCAGATAGCTAAACGGCTGGTTGGCGAGTTTGAGATAGAGCGACAGCGGGGTGTCTAGGTCGGCGAGCAGTTCTTGCACTAGGGGAATGCGGTTGTAGCCTTGCGCGGCTTGGGCTTGGTATTGGGATTTGGTAATCATAGTGGGCTTTCTGGGATAATTTTCAGGCTGCCTACTATATCAAAAATAGCGGCAGGGCTTGTTGATTTGGAACTTAATTTGCTTAATGGATGTCATTAGAGCTTTTATTTTTAGGCAGTCTGAATGGTATTTTGTTTATCTTGTACCATAACTGGTTATAATCTCAAATCTTTTTGTAAAATATCGCTATGTTTATGAAGCCCAGTTTTGTTTCTCGTTTATTTAGCCATTTTTCGCAGCAAAGCCATGAAGCGGCAGCTTGGCTGAAACGCTATGCCCATAATCCGCGCAATGTGGGCAGCGTGTTGCCGTCTTCCAAAATGCTGGGGCGGGCGATGACGGCGGCAGCGTTGCGTTATGGGGCGCGGGATGCGCTGTTTATTGAGGCGGGCGCGGGCAATGGGGCGATTACGCGGGTGTTGGCGCAATCGGTGGCGCAGAAAAATCGCTTGGTGGCGTGTGAATTTTTAGAACCGTTTGCGCTGGAATTGCAGCGCAGGCTGCCTGAAATTGAGGTGGCGTGTTGTCGGGTGCAGGATTTGCCGCATTGGCAGGAGGCGGGCAATAAAACGATTGTGTCGTCGCTGCCGTTTCGCAGTTTGGCGAAGGATGAGGCGCACGCTATTGGCTTGTTTTTGCAAAGCGAGTTGCACAAAAACCCGCGCTCGGTGTTGGTGCAGTTTACTTATGGGCTGAAAAATCCGATTCCGCTGTTGGCGGCGGATGCAAGCATTGAGAGTTTTCGGCACGCGGTGGTGTGGCGCAATTCGCCGCCTGCTGCGGTGTGGGTGTATCGGTTGGCAGCGGGGCGGGGATAGGCAGCCTGAAAGCCAATCTGAAACCTTTGCAAAACCCAAAACACAACAAGAAATAGTCAATTCTCCGTCATTC